>SVGK01000018.1 GCA_015056395.1 Clostridiales bacterium | reverse complement strand
TTCACGAACTCCCAGGTCGCCGCCTCGCGGGCCTCGTCGCCGGTGTTGAAGGCCCACAGGGAGCCGCCGCCCACGGACACGCCGCCGACGTCGTCAGCGTTGATGTTCGGGAAGTAGCCGACGCCGATCTCGAAGGAATCGCCGACGTTGGTCAGCAGGGTCTTCAGAGCAGCGGTGGACTCCAGCGTGATGGCGATGTCGCCGTTGATGAAGGCCTGCTTGGCATCGTCGTTGCCCTGGTTCAGGTAAGGCGCGACAGCGGTCTCGGGATCGCCGACGAACTTCTTCCAGACGCTCAGGATGTCGTGGCCCGCGCCGTTGGAATCGAACTCGACAGCGGTGGCATAGGCTTCGCCGCGGCCGTTGTTGTTGTTGACGTAGTTCTTGCCCATCTTGCCGGTCCACTGCTCGAAGAACCAGCCGTAGTTGCCCATGCCGAAGCCGTACTGGGCCGCGCCGCTCTCGGCGATCTTGGTCGCCATCTCGTAGATCTCGTCGAAGTTCTTCGGCGGCTGCTCGGGATCGAGGCCGGCGGCCTCGAAGGCGGTCTTGTTGTAGTACAGGATCGGGGTGGAGCTGTTGAAGGGCATGGAGTACAGCGTGCCGTCTACGGTGTAGTACGCGGCGATGTTGGGCTCGATGACGGAGGCGTCAAAGCCTTCGGCGTCGATGAACTCCTGCATGGGCTTCACCCAGCCGGAATCGATCATGTAGCGGGTGCCGATGTCGTACACCTGCATCAGGTCGCAGGGGATGGAGTTGATGCCGGCCGCCTGGATCTTGGCGAACGCATCGTCGTAGGAGCCCTGGTATTCGTAGTTGACGTGGATCTTGCCTTCATACTGCGCGTTGAAGTCTTCGATCATGGCGGTGATGGCTTCACCGTTCACGCCGCCCATGGCATGCCAGAACGTGATCTCGACGGGGGCGTCCTCGGCGAACGCGGTGAGGCCCATGCTCAGAGCCAGCGCCAGGACGATCAAAAGGGAAACGAACTTCTTCATGGTTGTGTCTCCTTCCATATATTTACGGGCACCACGCCCGCTGGGGAACGAGGATCAATTCGGAATTCGGAATTAGGAATTCGGAATTGTGGATGAAATCGCTTGCGCGATTTCTTTTGATCAAAGGGAGTTACGGAAACACGGGGCTGTGGCGGGATCCGGAATCAAATGCCGAACACATCCGGGGGCGTGGGGGCAGCGCCCCCACACCAATAATTCCGAATTCCGAATTACAAAGGGCGTTTAGCCCTTTACCGCGCCGGCCATCAGGCCGTTGATCAGCTGCTTGTTCATGAATATGAATATCGACAGCGACGGCACGATGACGATGATGACGCCCGCCATCATCAGGCCCATGGACTGGGCGTCGATGTCGTACAGCATCGATATGCCGACCTGCACGGTGCGGAACGTGTCGGAGTCCGTGGTCAGCAGCGGCCACATGTACTGGTTCCAGGTGTTCAGGAACACGTACGCGCCCAGCGCGCCCAGCGCGGGACGGGCCAGCGGCACGGCGATGGTCAGAAGGAAGCGCCAGTTGGAGCAGCCGTCCAGGTTCGCCGCCTCCTTGAGCTCCTTGGGGAAGGTCATGAAGTTCTGGCGCATCAGGAATATGCCCATGGCGCTGGTCATGTAGGGCACGATCAGCACGTAGAGCGTGTTGGTCCAGCCCCAGCGCGCCACGGTCAGGTAATTGGCCACGATGGTCGCCTCGCCGGGCACCATCATGGTCGCCAGCACCGCCAGGAACAGAAGCTTGCTGCCCTTGAAGTCCAGGAACACGAACGCGAACGCCGCCATGGAGCACGTGACCATCTGGCAGAGCATGACGGACGTGCTGACGATGAACGAGTTGCGTATGTACAGCAGGAAGTTGTAGCTGGGGTTCGTGAAGGCGTTTACGTAGTTGCCGAACTGTATGGAGTGCGGCAGGAGCAGCGTGCGGTACACCTGGTCGTTGTTGACCAGCGAGATCGACAGCGTGTAGACCAGCGGCACCAGTATGACCAGCAGTATCGGGATGTTCAGCAGGAAGTTGCCGGTGTTCTTGAGCTGGCGCATCTTCTGCGTCTTCGTCTTCGTAAAGGTGACATGCTCGTTCGTCGTCATCAGTACGTCACCATCCTCTTCTCCGCGCTGAACTGTATCAGCGTAATGATCAATATGATGATGAACAGCACCACGCTGCGCGCCGCCGCGGTCTCAAAGCGCCCGCCGCGGAACGCGTCATGCCAGATCTCGTAGACGATCAGCTTCGTGGAGCTGGACGGACTCTCGTTGGTCAGCAGCTTGACCTGCGAGAAGGACTGGAACGCGTTTATGATGTTGATGATGATCTGGAAGAACAGCGTGGGGCTTATGGCGGGTATCGTGATGTGCAGAAGCCTCTGCCAGTAGTTCGCGCCGTCTATGGCGGCGGATTCGAACAGGTCGGCGTTGACGCCCTTCAGGCCCGCCGATATGAATATGAAGTTTATGCCGCTTTGCAGCCATATCGTGACGGCCGCGATGGACCCGAACTGATACGCGCCGCCAAGCCAGTTGATCTGTGTGCCCAGGAGGTTATTGATCAGGCCGCCGGTGGGGTGGTAGATCATGCGGAAGGCCATGGAAGCCGCCGCCGAGGCGATGGCCAGCGGCATGGCGTATACCGCCGCCGCGAAACCGGAGCCAAAGTAGCGGTTGTAGGTCAGCAGGGAGGTGATCATGCCCACAAGCAGGCCGCCCAGCGCGACGACGATCACGAACTTGAACGTGGAGCCTATGCTCGTCCAGAACTCAGGCTTGGAAAACAGGCGGTCCAGGTAGATCTTCGTGCCGACGAACTTCGTGGGAAGACCTTGCGCGTTCGTCACGGTCGTGCTCAGATAGATGGTGCGCGCGAAGGGATAGTAGAGGAACACCGCGAACACCGCAAGCGCGGGCAACAGGAAGATGTAGGGCTCGATGATCTCATAGACCGTCTTCTTCGGGCCCGTCGTTGGTACTTTCTTTGCCACAGGATACCCCCCTTTTTTCATGTATGTGGGAATACATAACCTCATTATAGTCTCAATCGACACAAAAAGCAAGTTGTTTTGAAGCCTTCTGCATAATTTCACACTTTTCGGTGCAAACGATGTTTAGAGTATATATATGTCGACATACCCGAACACATTTTCCCGTGTAGTATGGGCGCAGACCGATGATGAAGGAGGCGATGATACGATGGCAAACAGGGATGCGGGCGCGGCGCGCCACGCGCAGGACGAGGCGCTCAGGCGAACGCTGACGCGCGCGCTTTACGAGGTGGCGGCGACGCTGGGACAGGCCGGCGGACGGCGCGCGGGGACAGGCGAAATGCAGGCGGCGCTGCCCCAGGTCGCGCAGCAGCAGGAAGCGGCGCAGCCCGTCGTGCTGGTGCTGAACGGGCGCGAGGTCGGGCGCGTCATGCGCGACGACACCGCGCAGGCGCAGCATGACCTGAGCCGCAGGCTCATGGTGGGGGTGGGACGATGAGGCTGAACGCCGCGTGGATGGAGTTCAAGGGCGTGCGCAATACGGCGCTCAGCGTGGAGCTTTTGAGCATGCCCTCGCGCACGACGCCGGTCATGAACGCGCGGACCTATGCAGTGGCGGGGCTGTCCGGCACGGCGCTGGTCACGGACGGCAGCTACGCGGACGTGCAGGTGACCTGCATGTTCGACCTGCTGGACGGCGCGCGCATGAGCCGCGTCAACGCGTGGCTCACCGGCTGGGGGCTTCTGCGCTTTTCGGACGAGCCGGGGCTGGCCTATGAGGCGCGCGTGCTGCGCTGCCCGCAGCATGCGCCCGTCGCGCCGCGGCTCAGCCTTCGCTGTTATACGGTCACGTTCACGTGCAAGCCCTTTCGCGTGCAGGTGCCGCCTGCGAAGCCCTTCGCGGTCACGGCGTCCGGACAGTCGTTCGAGAATCCCGGCACGGCGCCCGCGCGCCCGCGCGTGACGATCCGCGGACACGGCGATCTCCGCGTGACCATCGCGGGACAGACCATATCCTTCACGGACGTGACGGACGGCATCGCCGTGGATTCGAACAGCATGGACGCTGTGAGCGTCGCGGGCGACCGGCTGCTGAACGACCACATGTCGGGCCTGCCGTGGCGCATACCGCCGGGACGGTTCAGCGTGGAGTGGGAGGCGGACGAGGGCAGCGAGGTGACGGGCGTGGAGGTGGAGCCGGGGTGGAGGTGGATGTGAGGGAATTCGGAATTCGGAATGCGGAATTCGGAATTGATGGCTGGTGAGTGGAGGTAAGGATGACGGCTCGGGGTTTGTTGAGGGCTGGAAATTCAGAATTAAGAATTCAGAATTCAGAATCAATGGCCGAGGGGATTCGGGAATTCGGAATGCGGAATTCGGAATTGATGGCCGGGGCGGAGGTAAGGTTGACGGCTTGGGGTGTGTTGGAGGCTGTAATTCAGAATTAAGAATTCAGAATCAATGTCCAGGGGGGATTCGGGAATTCGGAATGCGGAATCAATGGCCGGGGGCAACGTCGCGGATACGGATGTGTGGACCTTGCCTTCCCCTCTGGGGCAACGCCGTCAACTTAAGGCGATCCCGCGCTGTTCACGCATCTGTATTCGCAGATCGTGTGATCCGTAGCGGCGGCTATCAGCCGCCATTTACCCCGGACGGCGAGTATCTCTGATCTGTTATACCATTGTTCAAAGTTGACAGTGTTGCCCACTGGGGAAGGTGGCCCGTGAGGGCCGGATGAGGTCATGTGCGCACAGCCTGCACAGCGTCGACCGGGCGGACGCCATGAATGACGTCCCTGCGGGATGGCCGTTCGCAGAACGAAAGGTTTCCCCACCGCGATTCCGAATCCCGAATCATTCCATCCCCCCGTCCCCCTTCCCCTCAAAAAACGCACAGCGATCCCCGCCGCAATTCCGAATTCCGAACTCCGAATCCCGAATTTCTCTCTCCTCCCCCCGTCCCATTCGATCAAAAGAGATCGCGCAGCGATCTCCACCACGATTACTCATTACTCATTATTCATTACTCATTCGAAGAAAGGAGGTCCTTCCCATCAAACTCCTCCCCATATTCTCCCCGTTCGAGACGGATTTCGATACGAACGGCCTTGGGCTCGTCGCGCCCTCGTACTGCGTGGTCGAGGAGCGCAGGAACGGGCTGTACGAGCTGACGTGCGAGGTCCCCATGGACGGCGACGGGCGCTTCCGTCTGCTGCGCGCGGGCAACATCATCAAAGCCGAAGCGCCCGTGAGCGACGCGCCGCTGCTGCTGGACCAGGGCGACAGGGACATCTGGTTCGTCGCGCGCAGCACAGTTAGGCTCTACGCAAGCCCCTCTTCGCGCGCCGGAACGCTCTCCAGGTACCGCTACGGCGCCGAGGCCACCGTGCTGGAGGACGTGGACGGCACGTACTTCAGGGTGAAGATGCTCCAGGACGGCATGGTCGGCTATATCAGGCGGTCGGACATCACCTATTTCAGGCGCGCATCCCTGTCGCAGCCCGCCTATATGCGCATGGCGCGCGCGCAGCTGTTCCGCATAGACACCGTCGAGACGGACAGCGCAGCGGGCGTGGTCACAGCCACGGCGCGGCACGTGTTCTACGACCTGTACGGATGCATGGTGCGCGGGCCCGCCGTGATCGACGCGTGGACGGGCGGCGAGGCCGTGCTCCGGCAGATATTCTACGGGCAGCTCACAGACGCGCCGCAGCACGCGCTGGTCACGCCGGCCGCGTTCGACCGCCCCGTGCGCATGGAAGCGGGCTATAAGTCGATCGTGGCCGTGCTGCTGGACGAGGGCGGCGTCATGGACCAGCTGGGCGGCGCGCTGATACGCGACAACTTCTCGATCTATGCCCTGCCCGCGCTCAGCTGCGACAACGGCTTGACGATACGCCGCGGGAAGAACCTGCTGGGCCTGGTCGAGAGGGTCGACATGACGGGCGTCGTCACGGAGATCGAGGCCTTCGCCCATGACGAGAACGGACAGCTCATGCGCTTCGGCGGCGGCTTCCGTTCGCCCCGTTACGCGGACTATCCCTTCCCGCTGACCGCGCGCCGGACCTACGACTTCACCGTGGGCAGCGCGGACACGCCCACCGCGCAGGACGTGCTCCGGGCGATCGAGGCCGCCGTGGCGGACGAGTACGCGCGGGGCGCGGACTTGCCGCACGTGGAGCTACAGGCTGACTTCCTGCTGCCGGACGAGGGCGACGCGCTGGCATCCCTCCAGCAGGTGCACATGTTCGACACGGTGCGCGTGATCGACGAGGTCGCCGGCGTGGACCGGAAGCTCACCGTGACCGGCTACAGGTGGGACGTACTGAAGGGGCAGTATGAGAGGGTGACGTTGGGACAATGAGGAGGTGACCATGATCAACTGGCTGATCAAACAGACGATCGACCTTTCAAAGGGTATAAAGGCGCAGCCCGGCACGGCGGTGCGCGCGCTGATGACGCCGGGCGACCATCTGGGGCACACCTGGCAGGTGACATGCCTGAAAGACGGCGCGCCGCAGCCGCTTACGGGCAGCGTCGCCGGGCACTTCATGCGCGCTGACGACAGCGTCGTGACGGTGCAGGGCAGCCTGGGCGAGGCGCTGGCGCGCGTCACGCTGCCGCAGGAGTGCTACGCCGTGCCGGGCCTGCTGGACGGCGTGCTGCGGCTGACACAGCAGGACGGCACGAAGGTCACGCTGGCGCGTGAGACGTTCCTGGTCGGCAGCGACGTTACAGACGGCGCGCTGGTCGACCCGGGCGACGTGATCCCCACCATAGACGACCTGCTGGCGCGCATGGACGCGCTCACGGCGCTGACGGCGCAGGCGCGCGCGCTCACGGAGGCATACGACGGCACGGTGCTCGGCATGGCGCGCGACCAGTACGGCGGCGTGACGGATCCCGCGTCGCTCGCGTGGGAGTCCGGCAGCTTCGCCGCGGCGGACGGCCGGGCGCAGGGCAACGCCGCCTACATACGCACGGCGGGCTTCCTGCCCGTGCGGCGCGGCTCGACCGTCACGGTGGCCGACATGGCGCGCTACCGCTTCCAGTGCATGTGGTACGCCTCGGCGGACGAGCAGGGCTACGACCCCGACCGCTCGAAGGCCGCGGCGGCGCTGACGCCCTACACCGTGCCGCGCGACGGCTATTTGCGCATATCCATTCGCGACACGGAGCAGGCCTCCCTATTCGACTGCGCCATCGCGGACAGGCTCGTGCTCGACCTGATCGGCGGCACGGACATCGCCGCGCTGCGCGCGAGGCTGGACGAACAGGAGGACGCGCTGCTCGAAGCGGGGTGCGCGGGCATGGACATGCTCGATCCCTCGACGCTCGGGTGGCTTGCGGACACCGGGCTCACGGAGGCGGGCGAGCTTACGCAGCGCGCGGGCCGCGTCAGCGTGGACGGCTTCATCGCCTGCGCGAAGGGCAGCCGCATACGTCTTGCGGACAGGCGCTTCCTGCTGGACGTGAGCGCATACTCGAGGCCCGCCTCGGGCGCGCAGATCGAGTATACGGGTTACAGGGACCGGGACTGGACCGCAGCGCAGCGCTGCTTCATACGCGTGTCCGTGCGCCGCGCGACGGGCCTGCCGCTCACCGCCGCGGACGCGATGCAGGCGCTCTCGTTCAGGATATACGGCGGCGGTGCGGACGACCCCGCGTTCGAGCGGGGCACCATCATCACCGCCACGGGCGAGGACGCGGACAGCCCGCTGCCGCGCATGCGCACGGCGCGCGGCATACGGCTCAGGCAGGGCGCGCGCATCACGGCCGCCGCGGACCTCCCATTCTACGTGCGCCTGTACGACGACGAGGCGTGCGCAGCGTACACGGGCCGCGCCTCGGAGCAGGCGCTTACGGAATATACCGCGCCGCGCACGGGCTGGTACAGGTTCGTGCTGCCCCATGACTTCATATACAATCTGCACGTGTCGGACGCGTTCGCGATCAGCGGGAACGGCGGGCTTTCCGCGCGCATGGACGCGCTCGAGGGCCTGGTCTCGCCGCTGAGCGCGCTGCCCATCGCGCACGTGCCGAGCGCGCCGTGGCGCTATACCGGCGAGGATATCGACATGTCGCTTCTGCCGAGCGGCGCGCCGGACCGCCTGGACACGGTCTACGGCTGGTGCGAGGCGCTCAGGGCCGCGCATCCGGAGCACGTCTCCATGGAGGTTCTGGGCATGGACGCAAGCGGCGAACACGAGATACGCCTCTATACCGTCGAGGCCTATCCGTCCGAAGAGCACGTGTCGCTGCTGCTCGCCTCGAACATACACGGCCACGAGCGGTACTGCCTGACGCATACCTACTGGCTCATGAAGACGCTGCTGGAGCGGCACGACCACGACGAGACCATGGCGTTCCTCTGGGCGCACGCGAAGCTTTTGGTGATACCGGCCGTGAACCCGTGGGGCGTCAAACACCGCAGGCGCTACAACGCCAACTTCGTCGACCTGAACCGCAACTACGGCGCGAACTGGTCCGAGGGGAGCGATACGGACGGCACGAACACGTGGACGTTCGGCGCGTCGGCGGGCAGCGAGCCCGAGACGAAGGCGGTGATGCACCTGCTTTCCGACCGGCCGGAGATCGCGTTCCTGATCAACCGGCACGACAGCGGCTTCTTCCAGGACAACGCGTCGGTGCTGCCGGCGTACACGGTGGACGCCATGCGCGTGGACCGTCGCGTGCTGGCGCCCATGGCGCGCGCGCTCGAGATCGAATGGCGGCGCGACCACAAATGGCTTGCCGGCATGCACGGGCCAAACGCTCACAGGAGCCTGTTTCGTTGCAACCGCACGTCCGCCAACATGGGCACCATGGACAAGTGGGCGAACGCCGCCGGTATACACGGCTGCCTGCTCGAATCGGCCGTATACGACGTGACGGTGGACAGCCGCAGGGCGCAGGACGTGCTGCGCATGGGCCTTGAGGCGACCGTGGAGGTGCTGGTGCACGCGCTGGCGTTTTCGACGCTGCTCAGGTCGAACGCAGACATCGAGCCGGCCTACGCGCTTTCGGGAACAGAGGGAGAGGAGGACGAAGAGGCATGACGGGATATGACGGATGGATACGCTCGAAGTCCCCGCACTGGATATCGAATTCGGGCTCGGACGAGCGCGGGCGCACGCACGGCGGCGCGCCCGGCGACCAGACGGGCGGCGAGTGGAGGCTGCGCGCGTGGTACGCGCGGCCCTGGACCTGTGTGCTGCGCCACCCGGACGCGCGCGTGCAGGCGGCGCTTGCGAAGCTTGCGGTGGACGCCGCGCAGAACGACATGGTGGGCTACGACCAGTACAGGCGCGAGACCTACTGGAAGCAGCTGGAACGCGCGGGCTTCGACGCGTCGAAGATCGATGCGAAGTGTTCGGCCGACTGCACGGCGGGCATCGCCGCCAACGCGAAGGCCGCCGGATACCTGCTGGGCATCGACGCGCTGAAGGCGATACGCACGGACACGTATTCGGGCGACATGCGCGCACGGTTCCGTGCGGCGGGCTTTCGCGCCATGACGGAGGACAGGCTGCTGAACGGACATGCGTGGCTGCTGCCGGGCGACGTGCTGCTGTGCGAGGGCCGCCACGCCGCGACGAACGTGACCGTTGGCGTGAAGGCCTGCTGGCGCGACCCGGAGGTGCTCGCCCTGCAGGCGGCGCTGCTTCGATGGGACCCCGACTGCCTGCCGCGCTGGGGCGCGGACGGCGAGTGGGGCGCGGAGACCGCCGCGGCGCTCAGCGCATTCCAGCAGGCGCACGGCCTCGCGCCGACGGGCCTGCCCGGCGACGACGTGATGCGCGCGCTGGGAGGCGCGGCAGAGGTCGAGATCACCGGCGGCACGGTGAACGTGCGCGCCGCGCCCATGGGCGACGTGCTGGGCGTCGCGCGCAGGGGCATGAAGCTCAGGTATCTGGGCGTCACGGACGCCGATGGCTGGATGAACGTGGACTGGCGCGGACAGAGCGCGTGGGTGCGCGACACGATGGGGCGGGTGGTGACATGAGCGAAGCGGTGGTGGTCGCGCTGATCACGGGCGCATTCTCGTTCGCCGGCGTGTGGATCGCCAACAGGCGCGCCGCGCGGGACATGCTGGCGCGGCTGGAGCTTGGGCAGGCGGTCACGGAGACGCGCATAGACGAGCTTGCGCGCGAGGTGCGCGTGCACAACGGCTTTGCCGAGCGCGTGCCGGCGCTGGAGGAGCGCGTGCGCGCGATGCAGGAGCGCATACAGCGCATAGAAGGGAGACTATGAAATGAAGGAAGAGATATTCACGATGAAGTGGCTGCGCGCCGCGCTGATACGCGCGCTGCGCACGATGGCACAGACCGCCGCGGCCACGCTGGGCACGGCGGCGGCGCTGGGCGACGCAGACTGGCGCATGGCGCTGTCGAGCGCCGCACTCGCGGGCCTTCTCAGCCTGCTGACCAGCCTGGGCGGCCTGCCCGAGGCGCAGGCGTGACGCCTGACGGAAGGGAGGGAAGCCCGCGATGTGGGAGCGATTCAGGACATGGGCCTCGAACTGGCTGGGCGTGCAGGTGCCCGACCCGTCCGGCACGCCCGCGGAGCACGCGAAGCGCTATGTGACGGGAGAGGCGGATCCCGTCACGCGCGTGATCGCGGACAGGCTGGCGTCTTTAACGTTCGCCGATTCGACGCTTTCGGTGACGGGCCGGGACGGCGCAACGCTCACCGCGCGGGGCGCGCTACTCAGGGACACGCTGACGCGGTTCTGGCGCGGCGAGGCGCGCGCGGTCACGGCGCAGGCGTTCGGCAAGGGCGGCATGGTGTTGTTCCCCGTGGTGACGAATCGGGGCGTGCGCATCGCCGCGGTCGACCAGAGTCGGCTGCTGGTGCTGCGCGCGTGCGGCGGCGTGGTCGAGCACGCCGTGCTGCTGGCGGACCAGTGCGCGCGCGGGCGCGAGAAGCTCTGGCTTGCGGTGTCGTTCGAACTGACGGGCGGAGGTCAGGTCCTCCGCTACGCGGCGTTCAACGACGGCGGGCGGCGTGTGGCGCTTGCGGACGTGGCGGCATGGGCGTCGCTTCCTGAGGAGCTCACGCTGGCGAATGCGGACGAGCCCATGTTCGCATGGCTGCACTGCCCGCGCGACAGCCGCGTCGACCGGCCGCTCTACGGCGTGCCCGTGACCTACGGCGCGGAGGCGCTGATACGCGAGCTCAACGAGCACGCGCGCATATACAGGCGCGAGTACAGGCTGACCCGGCCCATGCTGGGGCTGGATTCGACGCTTTGGCGCGACGCGCTGCGCCCGGGCGAGCCCATGGACATACGCCGCGTGCGGCGAACGGTGCAGGACTCGGACGACCCGTTCATACCGCTGGACGCGCCGGCGCTGGACGGGCACGGCGTGTGGCAGTACTACGCGCCCGCCATACGCCACGAGGCGATGGAGGCGCGCTGGCAGTCGCTCAGCCGGCGCATCGAACAGGCGTGCGGCCTGTCGCAGGGCATACTCACGCAGCGGCAGGCGGTCTCCTACGCCAACAAGGACGAGGTGCGCGCGGCGTTGTACGACACGTTCACGGTCGTGCGCGCCATGCGCGACAGACTGGAAGAGGCGCTGGGGGTCGTGTGCCGCGCCGCCGACAGGCTCATGGAGCGCTATGCGCTCACGGAGCCGGGCGGGCGCGCCGACGTGGCGCTCAGGTTCGACTGGGACGTGAGCCTGATCGAATCGTCGAGCCAGACCTTCGACCAGATGCTCAAGCTGCACGGCATAGGCGCCATGCGCACGGAGGAACTGCGCGCCTGGCAGACGGGCGAGACGGCGGAGGAGGCGAAGGAGGCTCTGGCGGGCGGCGCATAAAGCAGCGTGACAGCGGGGACGGTTCCCGCTGTCACGTTTTTTGTTCTTCTTCCATTTCTCTTCGCCCGTCGCTGTCAGGAGTACGCCGCTGCGAGAATCGAGGCGGTCATGACCATCGACCGGGCGGACGCCATGAATGGCGTCCCTACGGGAGGCCGGTTCGAGACCGTGTCCGTAGCGGCGGCGTCTACGCCGCCACGTTCCCCGTAATACCATACGGGCGACGGGGACGCGGCATGCCGCGTCCCCGTGACAGCGGGTGACAGCGGAGGCGGTCCCCGCTGTCACGTTTTTCTTTGGGCTCATCACGTATGAATGCGACAAGGCATGATGCACATCATATCCCACGCTTGCTTAGCGATAAAGAACTCTCCTGTAACACCTCGCATACATATCTTCAACGGCAATGCCGTTCCCGCTCTCCCCTTTTCTTTCGTCATTCGCCGGAAGAGGTGACAACGAGAACCGTCCCCGCTGTCACCTTTGTCCCGTTTCCAGGGGCGTTGGCAGACACGTGAACATCTCTGCAGCACAGAAAAAGGGACGCCAGGTAGCGTCCCTGATGTATGATGTGCGACGTGAGGATGTTACGGCGAGGACCTTCTTCATAGTCAACTGAGACGGTTCTCGCTGTCCCGTTTCAGGAATGCAGATCAACAGATGAGCATGCTCTCACACCGCTCAGATCGTGGGACGATCAGGGCCGTCCCTGCTTTCCCTGTTTCTATTGCTTAGCCCGGAAGAAATACCACTTTTGCGAATCTCTCGGTTCGCCGTACGTGAACCGTATGGTCGCCTCTCCGCCTATCGTATCAATGGAAAGAGCTCGGCCGCTGCCGTAAGCGGTGCGGATACAGCTGCTGTCGTCCTGGTTCAGGGTCACAAACCAGCTCTGTGCCTCGATATATCCGGTATCTACTTGAATATTGACGTTGTTTCCTTCCGCATCCCATGCGTTTTCCAGGTCGATGCGGTATTCCGGATAATCGCAGGACTCAAAGATCACACGGTTATCGTTCGCGTCCTTCAGGTGCCACAGATGCATTTCCCTTGAAAGCGTTAGATTTGTCCATGCAAGTAATGGCGCCAGGTATTCGCCTTTCGCGTTGACGATGGCATAGTCACCCAGTGAAAGCGCATTGTGCTTGACCAGGGGCCACATTTCAGGATACACGCCCACATGTTTGATCGTTCCATGATCGTTATAAGGCAATTTGCCCTGAAGCACCAGCTCGTAGAACTCAAAGAAGTCGTAGTTGTTTTTATCAGCCTCAAAGGCGCTGTAGCCGGGAAACTCCTTTTCACCTACATAAGCATGCGTGTTCGGGTATTCGATCCCCAGCAGCGTTCCAAGAGGCTCAAGCTGGTGCATCCACTCATGGACCGCGATTGCGGTTGCGTACAGGGATGGTATCTCCGGGTCTTGCAGAGGATACGTGCCTTCTATGGGCTCACCGAGCAAAAAGGTGGAATAGCCTATATCATCCGTAATGCCCGCTGTTTCCAGGCCCAGGATCACATAGTGCACATCATATCCGGGTATATTCACATTTCGCTGGTAGTTTTCCCACCCATCGGTTTGGACCGTCGTCAGCACGGTATCGTATCCCTTGGAGGACAGGTACTTATCGATGTCGGTCCGAACGGTGTCTTTTGCCAAATAGAGCCATTGTCCATAGTCGTCCTTGGTCAGCGCTCTCGTATCGGAAATGAACCTCAGATCGATGCTGATATCCAGATTGTGATCGGTGATCCGTTCAACGGACTTTTCAAAGTTCAGCGTAACAGCCGTCAGATACTCCTTGTCGAAATCCGTCATTTGGAAGCGCAGATCACCATAGTAAACATCCGTATAGCCCAGCCAAAGGATGGAGTAATGGACAGGCTCTGCCAACGGCGTGTAGTCCTCATTTTCATATTGAGCTATCGCCCTTTTACACAACTGATCCTGCTCAGCGATCACCTCGTTGATATCCCTTACCTGTTCGAACCGCTCCATCTTATCGAGCTTTAGACTCGCAGGTTGGATCGTTTGGGAGGCCAGCGCAGTACTTCCAATCACTATGAACACCAGCAAAGCAGCTAACAGCTTTCTCATCGCAACATCCTCCATATGTACTGTTTTAAATATTATAACATGGATATATCAGATGAGTCAAGCCGGGATTTGGGACAACGGGGGACAGCAGGGACGGTTCTCACTGTCCCACTTTCCGGAACGCGGACAGGCGCATGAACATAGTCATGTGACGCCAAAAGAAAACAGAGGTTGTGAAAAAGGCCTCAGAGAGAAAGAAGGATTTAGCCGAGCGAAAAGACTCCCTCTGTCTGTGTCGCTTCCGGCATGGGTGTTCTCGCTGTCACCTTTGGTTCTTCTTCCATTTCTCTGCATCGCCCACCGCTGTCTGGGGGACGTGGCATCCCGGAGGCCGCCGCTGCGGGGATCGAAGCGGTCATGACGACCGACCGGGCGGGCGCCATGGATAGCGTCCCCGCGGGAGCCCGCGCGCGTCCCGCATCCGCAGCGGCGACATCCGTGTCGCACGGCCCACGATCCTCGCGCAGACATGCGTCGGAGGCTGCCTCGTTTCGAGGCAGCCTCCGCATATCTGACATCGGTCACTGGTTCCCCATGCCCTCGCCGGGCTCCGTCCAGCAGATCTCCGAGGCGTCGGGCGCCTTCACGGCCTTCACGCCCTGCATGCGCACGAACGCCTGCGCCTCCGGCTTCATGTCCTCAAGGCCCGGTATCGTGCCGACCACGTTGTCGCACAGATAGTCCATGGCGATGATCTCCGCCGGCGTCAGCGCGTCGCCCGTGGTGCAGCGCACGTTGCCCGCCTGATCCCTGATCAGCTCGGAGAACGGCAGTATCGCGCCGTCGCGCACGCTGTGCCTGAGCCAGTCCGCAAGGCGGCGCGTGCCAGCGTCCAGCTTGCTGGAGTAGAACACGTCGATCGCGCCCTCGGACATGCCCCACCAGTAGTTGAGCGCCTGCGGGTTGCTCTCGGAGGTGTCCGTGGTCCACACGCCGTTCTGTATCCGCCTGAGCAGGTCCTCATACAGCCTGCCCCAGTTCCACACGGGCATGGCCAGGTTGACCGGCCCGTCCGGCGTGACGGCGTAGAGGCCGAACTCCTTGGAGGCGTGCGAAGGCGCGGAGATATCGCGGTTGCAGATCACGCGCACGCCGTTTTTGCGGAAGTGCGCCAGCGGGTCCGCGTCCTTCACGGTGGACCACTCGAGGTATACCTTCGCGCGCGGGTTGGTCAGCCGCGCGCCCAGCGCGAACGCGTTCACGGACGCGGGCTTGCCGTACACGGGATAGTCCGCGATCAGGCCTATGGCGTCGTCGCCCGCCATGGCGCCGGCGATGGCGCCTATGATGAACTTCGCCTCGTACATGCGCAGATAGTAGCTGCGCACGGCCTTGTAGGAGGGCAGCAGCGAGCAGTTTAGCACCTTGATCTCCGGGTGCGCGATGGCGGCCTTCATCGCGCCGTCCAGTAGCACGGGGGACGTGGTGAACACGATGTTGACGCCCTCTGCGACCATGTCCTCGATGGCCTGCTGGCAGTCCTCCGGGGCGACGTTCGAGACCATGCGCGTCTCCACGCGCGCGCCGAACACGCTCTCGATGCGGTTCTTGCCCAGCTCGTGCCAGTAGGTCCAGCCGGACGACTCCGGCGCGCGGTTGTTCACGAAGCCCACGCTGAGCCTGGAGGGCGCGGGATGTATGATCTGCTTGAGCAGGCCGGGCTTCTGCCCCTGCGGGTTCATCAGGAGCGAGAACGACTCGCTCTGCGCCTTCGTCTTGAACTCGTCCTTGAGCTTGGATATGCGCGCGCGCACGTCCGCGGAGACCAGGAACTGATCCCTGTCGTAGCCGTACACCTGCAGATAGATCAGGAAGGCGTCGCCGGGCGTGATGCCCAGCAGGTCGCCGCCCGCCAGCTCGTACGCGGACAGGAAGCGCTGGAACGCGGAGCCGAACTCCGCGCGCGCGTCGTCGCTCCACGGCTCGCCGGGCGTCTGCCCCACGAGCTCCGTGAGCTTGGCGAAGCTGCCCTCCTCGGAGAAGTAGATGTAGTTGACCTTCGAATCGCGGTAGAAGTCCAAATATTCGAAGTAGATCCTGTTCTCGCGGTCCTCCGTGCGCTTGGGTATGATGCGCGTGACCTGCGCCTCGATCATGACCGCGCCGGTGTATTTGAGCACGGAGATGCGCTTGTTGCCCTCGAGTATGTAGTACTTGTTCATATACTCGAGCGCCTTGACGGGGTCGCGCACGCCGTCCTCGATCACGGAGTGATAGAGGTTGCTCCACTTGGCGGCGAACTCGCTCCCGTCGGACAACAGCGGCATGAAATTGACGGCAAACGCGCTGGTGCGCCCCTTGGTGCCCGTGCCGACCACGCGGTCCAGCGGTATCGTGATGAGCCCCAGGTCCACGTGCGTCAGCGCCAGCTGATCCGGCAGTATCTCGTCCAGCACCGGAAGGTACGGGTTCTCGCCCTTCTGTACCGCGGCGTGGTACGCCTTGCTGGCCAGCTTCTGTGCGCGGGAATACGCCTGTTCGTCCACTGAGGCAAATGTCGTGCGTGCCATCCATGCACACCCCCTTTGGGAATTAGGAATTAGGAGTTAGGAATTGGAAGCCGGAAGATCGGGGATCAGAGTTGTCCACAGTCATATATGCGGGCAAATGGCCCTTACCGCCGCAGATATCCGCCCTGCGACGCGGTGCCGGCCATTGATTCTGAATTCTGAATTCTTAATTCTGAATTTGAGAATCCATGTCCCGCTCCGTTAGGCGCACATTTCCGTCCGTCCCTCGTCCGGGATAACCATTTTACGGGAATCGGGGCGCTTTGTCAACGCGCGCGCCTTATGGTTTGGGTGAAAGATTCGTCAAGCGCGTTGTGCGTTTTGATGACAACGGCATGGGAAAAAACGGCGAACAGGAAAGTATGCGGCAAAACGTTTCGCCCTGTTTATCCCGAAAATATCCATATTCCGTCACAATCGGGCGAGCGCTGACCGTCGGGACCGGAGCGCGAGGGAGAACTCTCTTCCTTTCTTTATGAGCGCGGTTTCTGCTCACTCACTTTTCACGCAAGGATGCTTGACAGCTTCGGACAAATACTCTATACTGTTGAAGTTGTAAATTTGGACAGTTGTGCCGTCTTTGCGGCGCATACCCTTCCAAAGTGAATCATACGATAAAAGGAGTGTTTCGATCATGGCAGCATCCGTACGTACCTACCAGCCCAAGAAGCGCCAGCGCTCTAAGGTGCATGGCTTCCGCGCCCGCATGAAGACCCGCGCCGGCCGCAACGTGCTGAAGGCGCGCCGCGCCCGCGGCCGCAAGGTCCTCTCCGCGTAAGGGGACGTGGACGACAGACGCCCGACCGCACAGCGCGACGAGCGATTCCCGCGCGCGATACGGCTGGGCAGAAACAAGAACTACCGGTATGTCTACCGCCGGGGCAAATCCACGCCCTCCCGCAGCCTCACGCTCGTGTTCCTTAAGGGCCGCGATCTGAAGATCGGCTTTTCGGTATCGGGCAAGGTGGGCAACGCGGTGACGCGCAACCGTTTGCGCCGTTGGATGCGCGAGGACGTGCGCAGGCTGCGCACGCTTCTCAAGTGCGGCAAATACATATTTGTCGCGCGCCCCTGCATGAAGGACATGACGCACGAGGAATTGACGCGCGAGATGGCGCAGGTGCTCTCACGCGCGAAGCTCCTCAAAGAGGATCGGGCATGAACGCGCTGAAGACCCTTCCGAAGCGCGGGCTGATCGCGGCGATACGCTTTTACCAAAGGCATATCTCGCCCAATCACCCGCCCTGCTGTCGCTTTACCCCCACGTGCAGCCAGTATGCGCTGGAGGCCGTGGAGAAGTACGGCTTTGTGAAGGGCGGCGCGCTGGCCGCCTGGCGGGTGCTGCGCTGCAACCCGCTGTGCCGCGGCGGCTACGATCCTGTGCCCTGAAGGCCATAACACTCTATGGGCGTCCGCAGCCGACCCGAATGCGGGAACTGCGGACGGCTTTTGTTTGGCTTCAAGGCGCGCATACGACCAAACCCTTGGACCGGAGGAGCATCACACATGTTTGACGGCATCAATTTGTTCTTTGCCAACGCGCTCAGGTGGATCTACGGCTGGGTGGGCAGCTACGGCTGGTCCGTCGTGATCTTTACGTTCATGATACGCCTGGTGATACTGCCGCTGACCGCGAAGTCCCGCAAGGGCATGCGCAGCATGACGAAGGTGCAGCCCAAGATGGCTGAACTGCAAAAGAAATACGCCAACGACAAGGAAAAGCTCAACCAGAAGACGATGGAGCTTTATAAAAAGGAAGGCGTCAGCCCCATGGCGGGCTGCCTCCCCATGCTTTTGCAGTGGCCCATACTGATCTTCATGTTCACCGCCATGCGCGTGGTCGCAAACGAATACACCGTGCAGATGCTTCTGGACATGCAGAACGGCATCATGCCGAACCTGCAGGGCTGGCTGTGGATCAAGAACGTGTTCCAGCCGGATTCGTTCATGGCCACGATACTGCCCGCGGCCGGCTCCGCACTGCCCACGATACAGACCGTGGGCTATTCCTCGATACTGACGGCGGAGAACCTGGAGACCGTGCGCGCCTTCCTGCAGACGGAGCAGTACGCGGCCATCGCCGCGCAGTACGGCGCGAACGCGTTCATGCAGATACCCCTGAATTTCATATTCATCGCGCCCACGCTGACTTTGCCCAACTCGTTCTACGCGCTGACGCACTACGCCAACGGCCTGTTCCTGCTGCCGCTGCTTGCCGGCCTGAGCCAGTTCCTGATGACCAAGATCATGAACCCGGAGCAGAAGATGACCGAGGCGGAGAAGATCGCAAAGCAGCAGCAGGAGACCAACGCGATGAATTCCAACTTCATGAAGTGGTTCTTCCCGCTGTTCTCCGTGTGGATCTGCGCCACGTCCAACTCCGCGTTCTCCATCTACTGGATGGCCGTCAACATCATCTCCATAGGCGAGACGGTCGTGCTGAACAAGATATTCGACGCACAGGACGCGCGCCAGTCCGCGAAGGCCGCGATGGATTCCCACAAGTGATCATTCGACAATAAGGAGGCAGATGTGCCTTGAATTCCATAGAAGTTTCCGCAAAGACCATCAAGGAAGCGCTCGCCAAGGGCTGCGCGCAGCTGGGGTGTGATCCGGACGACGTGGAGATGCAGGTCATCGAGATCGGTTCCCCGGGGCTGTTCGGCCTGTTCGGAAAGCCCGCCAAGGTAAAGCTCACGCTGAAGTCCAGAGACGACGACTTGTCCATCGACATTCCCACGCTGAGCCTTGACAACGTCGGCAAGGCAAAAAAGCAGGCCGAGCCGCGCAAGGAGAAGCCCAAGGCCGAGAAGAAGCCCGAAGCCCCCAAGCCCGAAAAGAAGCAGGAGAAGAAGCAGCCCGAGAAGAAGGCCGAAAAGAAGCCCGAGCCGGTCGAGCCCGCCGCGCAGGACGAGCCCGCCGCGCCTGAGGCCGAAGCCGCCGAGAAGCCCGCGAAGTCCCGCAGACGCCGCAATCGCAAGCCGCGCGGCGAGGCCGCCGCGCCCGCCGAGGAGCGCGTGGTCGAGACGATCCCCGCGCCGCTGCCCGAGCCCGAGCCCTTCGTGGTCACCCCCGAGGAGGAGCTTTCGGACATCGCCAAAAAGGCGCGTACGTTCCTGTCCGGCCTGGTCGAGCGCATGAACGTGCCCGCACAGATCGAGGTGTGCGACAACACCTCCGCGGAGCAGCCGCAGGTGCGCATGAACCTCTCCGGCGAGAACATGAGCATACTGATCGGCCGCCGCGGCGAGACGCTGGACGCGCTGCAGTACCTGACCAGCCTGAACGTCAACATGGACCGCGAGGACTATGTGCGCATCTCTTTGGACACAGAGGACTACCGCGCGCGCCGCGAAGAGGCGCTGACCAAGCTGGCGGTGCGCATGGCGAACCGCTGCAAGAAGACGGGCAAGCGCGTGGCGCTGGAGCCCATGAACCCCTACGAGCGCAGGATACTCCACTCCGCGCTGCAGGCGGATCCCGAGGTCACGACGCATTCCGAAGGCGAAGAGCCCTTCCGCCGCGTGATCATCACGCTGAAGTGAGAAATACGGCAAGCTGCCCCGACATGGCCCAGGAGGCCATGTCGGGGCAGCTTCTTTTTGGTTTCATGTCGTCCGATCCGTACCTTCGCTTCACCTCATCACCACATAGCCAGCGCTTCGCACCGCCGCATTCAGCGCCGCCATGTCCGGCGGCTGCTTCGTGCGCACGCGCGCCTGCCTCTCCCCCAGGTCTACGCGCGCCCACGTGTCGGGCAGCGCGTTGAGCGCGTTCTCCACGCGGCGCGCGCAGTTGTCGCACGTCATGCCGCCGATTTGGAGCTCCGTCTCGTAGGGATAGTGAGCGCGGTCGCGGTCCTTCACGGCGCTCTTCGCGACCGGCGCCTCGTGTTCGCCGCAGCAGCCGCCGCCACGCCTCATCCTGCGCACGGTGCATACCGCCGCCCACGCGACGAGTGCTGCCACGGCCGCCGCCAACGCGGCCGTCATGCGCGCTCCTCCTTCCCTTTCGAGGCGCAGGCGCGCGTGCAGCCGGCGCAGCAGCCCGTGCAGCCCGCGCCCTTCGCCTTATGCATCTGCTTAGCCGCCGCGCACACCGCGGCCGCGAGCGCAAGTATGATCACGATGTCCCATCCGTTCATGCCGCACCTCCGTCACGCCAGGCCGAACAGCATGCCGATCAGCCTGACCAGCAGCGCCGCGACCCACGCGACGCTGCACTGCCACAGCACGACGCCAAGCGCCCACCGGCCGCCAAGCTCGCGGCGTATCGACGCGATGGCCGCCACGCACGGCGTGTAGAGCAGGCTGAACACCAGCATCGAGGCCGCCGCCAGCGGCGTCATCACGGCCGCGACGCCTTCCGCGTACAGCACCTCCATCACCGAGACGACGCTCTCCTTCGCCATGAAGCCGGATATCAGCGACGTGCCTATGCGCCAGTCGCCCAGCCCCAGCGGCCTCAGCAGCGGCACGAGCACGCCGGAGATCGCCGCCAGTATGCTCTGGTGCGAATCCGTGACCATGTTGAAATGGAAGTCGAATGTCTTCAGGAACCACACCACGATGGTCGCGATCAGTATCACCGAGAAAGCCCTCTGCAGGAAGTCCCTGGACTTCTCCCACAGCAGCTGGGCCACGTTGCGCGGGCTCGGCATGCGGTAGTTGGGCAGCTCCATCACGAACGGCACCGCCTCGCCCCTGAACAGCGTCCTCTTGAACAGAAGAGCCACCAATATCCCCACGATGATGCCCAGCACGTAAAGCCCCGTCATGATGAAGCCGCCTCCCCTGGGGAAGAAGGCGTTCACGAAGAACGCGTAGATCGGCAGCTTCGCCGTGCAGCTCATGAACGGCGTGAGCAGTATCGTCATGCGCCTGTCGCGGTCGCTGGGCAGCGTGCGCGTGGACATGACCGCGGGCACGGTGCAGCCGAAGCCTATCAGCATGGGCACGATGCTGCGCCCGGAGAGCCCGAATCTGCGCAGTATCTTGTCCATGAAGAACGCCACGCGCGCGATGTAGCCGCTGTCCTCCAGCAGCGACAGGAAGAAGAACATCGTCACGATGATGGGCAGGAAGCTCAGCACGCTGCCCACGCCCTCGAATATGCCCTTGATGACCAGGTCGTGCAGCATCGGGTTGATGCCCGCGTTCGTCATGGCCGCGTCGACCGCGCCGGTCAGCGCGTCAATGCCCATGGCCAGCGCGTCCTGCAAGAACGTGCCGATCACGTTGAACGTCAGGTAGAACACCAGCCCCATGATGGCGATGAACACCGGTATCGCCGTGAACCTGCCCGTGAGCACTTCGTCGATCCTGCGGCTGCGCACGCGCTCGCGGCTCTCGCGCGGCTTGGTCACGCAGGCGGCGCACACCTTGAATATGTAAGAAAAGCGCATGTCCGCCATCGCCGCGCTGCGATCCATGCCGCGCTCCGCCTCCATCTGCACCACGATGTGCTCCAGCGTCTCGACCTCGTTCTGATCCAGGTCCAGCTGGCCCAATATCAGCCTGTCGCCCTCGATGATCTTGCTCGCGGCAAAGCGCACCGGCAGCCCCGCCTTGTCCGCGTGGTCCTCGATCAGGTGCTGCACGGCGTGCAGGCAGCGGTGCACCGCGCCGCCGTTGTCGTTGGCGTCGCAGAAGTCCTGCCGCAGGGGCTTCTCCTGATACTTTGCGATGTGCACGGCGTGCCTGACCAGCTCGTCCACGCCCTGGTTCTTCGCCGCGGAGATCGGCACGACCGGCACGCCCAGCATGGCCTCCATGGCGTTGACGTCCACGGTGCCGCCGTTGCCGTGCACCTCGTCCATCATGTTGAGCGCCACCACGGTGGGTATGCCCATCTCCAGCACCTGCATGGTCAGGTAGAGGTTGCGCTCGATGTTCGTGGCGTCCACGATGTTTATGATGGCCTTCGGCTTCTCGTTCAGCACGAAGTTGCGCGAGACCAGCTCCTCATTGGAATAGGGCGACATGGAATAGATGCCGGGCAGGTCCGTGATGGACGTCTCCGGATAGCCGCGTATCGCGCCGTCCTTGCGGTCCACCGTGACGCCGGGGAAGTTGCCCACATGCTGGTTCGCGCCCGTCAGCTGGTTGAACAGCGTGGTCTTGCCGGAGTTCTGGTTGCCG
>SVGK01000210.1 GCA_015056395.1 Clostridiales bacterium | reverse complement strand
AACAACGCAGCTTCCATCCCATCCCCATCACATCCGGCTATTGATTCTGAATTCTTAATTCTGAATTCTGAATTGGACTTCATCTACGACCCGACAACCATCGATCCCGAATTCCGCATTCCGAATTCCGAATTCCGAATTGCTCTGCATACTCCCTGCATATCCCCTGCATATCCTGCATACCCTTCTCACCAAAAATCTCCCAAAAATGCAAATCGTGCCAAATCTTCGGAAAACATCTTCGAAAATGCAATTCTTAACAAAAAGCTGTGCAGTTTTCCATTGCATTCAGATTCAGAATCAGATATAATATCATCTGAAAGCATGTGGCCTTTTGCTGCATATCACACAAGGAGGGTATATCCATGAAGAAGATCCTGTCTCTGGTCGTCGTGCTGACCCTGTGCCTGAGCTGCGCCGCCATGGCGGAGCTGACTTTCACCACCGGCGGCACGTCCGGCACCTACTATGCGTTCGGCAACGTGCTGGCCGGATACATCACCAACAACTCCGACGTGGCTGTCACCGCCGTCGCGGGCAACGGCTCCGCCGCCAACATCGACCTGCTGGACATCGGCGACGCGCAGCTGGCCTTCGTGCAGAACGACGTCGCGAACTACGCCTACAACGGCATCCGCATCTACGACGGCGCGCCCGTGGATTCCTTCACCGCCATCGCCGCGCTGTATGACGAGACCGTCCAGCTGGTCACCTGCAACCCGGAGATCACCTCCGTGGCTGACCTGAAGGGCAAGAACGTCTCCGTGGGCTCCCAGGGATCCGGCACCTATTTCAACGCGCTGGACTTCCTCGAGGCCTATGACATGACCATCGACGACATCGTGCCGCAGTATCAGTCGTTCGGCGATTCCGCCGAGTCCCTGAAGGACGGCAAGATCGACGCCGCGTTCATCGTCGCCGGCGCGCCCACCCCCGCCGTGGTCGACCTGTGCACCACCAAGGGCGCCTATCTGATCTCTCTGGACGACGAGCACGTCGAGAAGCTGATGGGCATCTCCTCCGCGTACTCCAAGACCGACATCCCCGCCGGCACCTATGAGGGCATCGACACCGACACCGTGACCGTCGGCGTGAAGGCCACCATCATCGCCAACGAGGACGTGACCGAGGACGAGGCCTACGCCATCGTCAAGACCATTTTCGAGAACAAGGACGCCATCACCGAGCAGCACGCCAAGGGCGCCGAGCTCGATCTGACCTACGCTTCCTCCTGCGGCCTGCCCTACCACGCCGGCGCTGCGAAGTACTTCGCGGAGCAGGGCATCGAGGTCGAGACCGCGGAATAAGCGTTCCCCTACGATACCGCTGACCACGGGGGCTGCGGCAGCCTTGTCGCAGCCCCCGTTTTACCGTAAACACTCCGACCGAAGGGAGAAAGCACGCAATGGCTAACAAACAACCGCTCGACCTGAATAAGCAGGCTGTCGGACCATCGGACGGCGCTCAGGTCGACACCTCGACGGGCTCCGCGGCCGATGTCGAGGCGGTCATGCGCAAATATGACCGCGAATCGAACACCCGTATATGGGAGGGGACGCCGAAGGTCGTCGTCAGCTGCATACTTGCGGCGTTCTCCCTGTTCTGCATCTACGTCACGCTTTTCGCCAACTTCTTAGAGCAGGTGCGCATGACCAGCTTCATGGGGCTAGTGATCGTGATGGGCTTTTTGACCTATCCGGCGAAGAAGGGCAACGTCAGGCCCAACAGCCTTCCGTGGTATGACATCGTGCTCATGCTGCTGGGCGCGTGTGCGTTCTTCTTCTACACGTTCAAGGCGCATGACATACTGAACATGCGCTTGAAGGAGCTCCTGACCGACCCGATCTACACCACCGTGGCCGTGGTGGGCATACTGGTGCTGGCGGAGCTCTGCCGCAGGAGCGTGGGTCTGCCGATACTGTGCGTCGCGGTTTTCTTCATCATCTATACGTTCGCCAACGGCAAGACGCTTTCGCGCACGGCGTATGAGATGTTCTACGGCGACAACGGCATACTGGGCACGCCCGTGTCGGTCTGCTCCAAGTACATCGTCGTATTCATCATATTCGGCGCGTTCCTCGAGCGCACGGGCGTTTCGAACTTCTTCATCAACCTGGCCAACGCCATCACCGGCCGCTTCGCCGGCGGCCCCGCGAAGGTCGCTGTCATATCCAGCGCGCTGTGCGGCATGGTCTCCGGCTCGTCCGTGGGCAACACCGTGACCACCGGCTCCATGACCATACCGATGATGAAGAAGACCGGCTACCGCGCCGAATTCGCGGGCGCGGTCGAGGCGGCGGCCTCCACCGGCGGACAGATCATGCCCCCCATCATGGGCGCCGCGGCGTTTCTGATGGCGGACTATCTGGGCGTGCCGTATTCCAACATCATCGTACGCGCGATACTGCCCGCTGTATTGTACTTCCTGGGCATATTCATCTCCGTCCATCTTGAGGCAAAGAAGCTCGGGCTGAAGGGCATAGACCCCGCCATGCTCCCGCGCATCAAGTCCCTGATCAAGGACACCTACCTGCTGCTGCCGCTGATCGTGTTGATCTGGCTGGTGTGCTCGAACACGCGCACGATGCAGTTCTCCGCGGCCGTGTCGATACTGGTGGCGATACTGGTAGGCGTGATCAGCAATATAGCGACCTACTACCGCACGGCTAAGGAAGAGAACAGGTCCGCCGATGCCGCGGGCGCCTGCAGGGCGGCCGTGGGCATGAACGGCGGCTTCACCGTGAAGTCCATATTCGAATCGCTCGAGGCCGGCGGACGCTCCTGCGTGACCGTGGCCGTGGCGTGCGGCATCGCGGGCGTCATTTGCGGCTGCATCACCGTCACGGGCCTTGCCAACAGGCTGATCTCCGCCATCGTGAGCGTGTCCGGCAACTCCATGCTGCTGGGCCTGGTGCTGACCATGTTCTGCTGCATCGTGCTGGGCATGGGCGTGCCGACCACGGCCACCTACTGCATCATGGCGTCCACGTGCGCGCCGATACTGATACAGATGGGCGTGCCGCAGATCGCGGCGCACTTCTTCGTGTTCTACTACGGCATCGTCGCCGACATCACGCCGCCGGTCGCGCTGGCGGCCTACGCCGGCGCGGCCATCGCCAAGGGCAAGCCCATGGCCACGGGCGTCACGGCGACGCGGCTGGCGATCGGCGCGTTCATCATACCGTTCGTGTTCGCGTATACGCCCTCCATACTGTTCATAGGCGACGTGGCCTGGTACATGATGGTGCTGAACGTCATCACGGCGGTGCTGGGCATGGTCGGCGTGGCCGCCGGACTGAGCGGCTACCTGTTCGCCAATATGAACATACTGGAGCGCATGATGATGATCGGCGGCGGCCTGTGCCTGATATTCCCCGGCATACTGACCGACGTGATCGGCATCGCGCTGCTGGCGCTGGTGGCCGTGTGGCAGTTCGCGCGCAGGGGCAAAGCCGCGTGATCCCGCTCTGACCAGGGACAAACATTGACGAAAAGCCAGTGATTTCTGTACATTTTACGGAATCACTGGCTTTTATTACATATACGTATTAAAATAGAGAGTAGGTGAAATACTTTTGCAATAATTCGGAGGGCATGTGATGAAGAAGGCGCTGATGTGGTCCGTGATACCGCTGGATAACCGGTGCTCGCGCGACGATATGCTCATAGAGAACCGCATAGGCTCCAACAGCGGCAACCTTCTCTTCCACACGAGCATGGCGCGCGCGCTGACGCTGGACGAGAGCGGCGTGCCGGATACCTGCTTCACGGAGGTCGGGCGCGACCTCGCCGCATTTGCGGACAGGGCGAACGCTACCTATCGCGCCTTCGTTATGCCGCTGGCCAACGCCTTCCGCGCAAACTATATCCCAAGGCTCAGGACGTTGACGAAGCTCGTGCGCGCCCTGTCCATACCGTGCATCGTGACAGGCGTAGGCATTCAGGCCGACGAGGCCGAAGCGGCGGCGCGCGGTTTCTCCTTCGACGCCGATGTGCACGCGTTCGTGGACGCGGTGCTGGACAAGTCGGCGATGCTTGGCGTGCGCGGCCATGTCACGGCGGGATACCTGAAGCATCTGGGCTACGTCGAGGACCGGCACTTCACCGTGATCGGCTGCCCCTCCATGTACAGCTTCGGGCCTTCGCTGCCGACCGTCGACATGGGCGAACTGCGTGCGGACGCAGAGATCTGCTACAACGGCAAGGCGGACAGCGCACAGGAGATACGCGCGTTCACGCACGGCGCGCTCAGGCGCTTCCCGAACCACACATACATCGCACAGAACCTGGACGAGCTGCGCATGCTGCGCGCCGGTGTGCCGGTGTTCCCCGCCTCGATACGGCCCGCGCCCGAATACATACCCATGACGCGGCTGCACCGCCGCGTGCGCGCCGGACGCGCCGTGGGCTTCCTGGACGCGGGCACGTGGATCGCGGCCATGCGCGGCATGGCGCTGTCGTTCGGCTGCAACATACACGGCAACGTTGCGGCGCTGCTGGCGGGCGTGCCCGCCGTGGTGCTCGAAAAGGACCAGCGCGTGGCGGAGATCGCGCGTTACCACGACATACCCACGGTCACGATGGCGCAGATGCGCGCGGGCGTCGACCCAATGCGCGCCTTCGAATGCGCGGACTTCTCCCGCTTCAATGAAGGCCATGCGGAACGCTTCGGCCGCTTCGCGGCGTTCATGGACGCAAACGGCCTGGCGCACATCGATGCGGCCGCGTATGCCGACGCGCCGTACGACCGCGCGCTTGCGCGACAGACCGCGCCCGGCGCGGTAAGGCCGCTTGCATGGCAGTCGGCGCAGGAGCGTCGGGCCGCGCGCGCCATGGCGTCGCTGTCCGCGGCGAGCTGGCGCAGGAAGGCGGAGGCAAAGCTGCGCCGGAGCCTTGGCGCCGCGATCGCCGCATCGCGGGCCATGGTCCCCTTCCCCTTCCGGCTGCGCCCCGCCATGGGTAAGATGTCTTTACAAAAATAATGCTTGACAAACGGACCGATATGCGCTATAATAACTCTTGCGTTGAGAGAGAACAGCGCATATGACGCGGGGTAGAGCAGTCCGGTAGCTCGTCGGGCTCATAACCCGGAGGTCGAGGGTTCAAATCCCTCCCCCGCAACCAT
>SVGK01000017.1 GCA_015056395.1 Clostridiales bacterium | reverse complement strand
ACGCCGTGCCCGACGACGGGCTCATGGACGTGGTGCTGGTCAACGGGCTTCCGCGCAGCCGATACCCGGGCGCGCTCATCAGGCTCAAGCAGAGGAAGATACTTGCGCAGGACTACACGCTGCACGAGCGCACGGACCGCCTCGAGGCGCGCTTCGGACAGCCGACCACGATACAGATCGACGGCGAGCTGTACGACGATCTTCCCTTCGACGTGCGCGTGATCAAAGGCGGCATCAGCATATACAGACCCTGACGAACAAGGAGAGTGAACGTCCTTCATGGACTATAGCGGCATATTGACCATCGCGGCGCTGGTGATACTGGTGCTGTGCTCCGGCTTCTTCTCCTCCGCGGAGACGGCCTATACCTCGATCAACCGCGCGCGCATCAAGCACATGGCGTCGGAAGGCGACAGGCGCGCGGAAAAGGTGCTGAAGCTTGCGGAGAACTACGACAACCTGATCTCCTCGATACTGATCGGCAACAATATCGTGAACATACTGGCGAGCTCGCTGGCCACGGTCTTTTTCGTGAGGATCATGGGCGGCAGCGGCGTGAGCGTGGCGACAGCTGTCATGACGGTGACGATACTGCTGTTCGGCGAGGTCGCGCCGAAGAGCATCGCGCGCGCGACGAGCGACCGCCTGGCCTTCGCGCTGTACCCCGCCGTGAACGCCATCGTGAAGCTTCTGACGCCCTTCAACTTCCTGATGGGACAGTGGCAGAAGCTGGTGGGCAGGCTCGCGCAGAAGGACGACGCGCCGGCCGTGACCGAGGGCGAGCTGATCACGCTGGTCGAGGAGGCCGAGAGCGGCGGCGAGATCGACGAGCACGAGAGCGAGCTGATACGCTCCGCGATCGAGTTCAACGATTTGAACGTCGAGGACGTGCTGACGCCCCGCGTGGACATCGTGGCCGTGCACGTGGACGACGACATGCGCACCGTGGCCATGCGCTTTTCCGAAAGCGGCTATTCGCGCCTGCCCGTCTACGAGGACGACATGGACGACATCGTGGGCATACTGCACGAGAAGGACTTCTACCGCAGCCGCAACCTCCTCTCGCTGAGGCAGATGATGACCAAGCCCGTGACCGTCATGGAGGGCACGCACCTGAGCGACATGCTCAAGCTCCTGCAGCGCACGAAGGCGCACATGGCCGTGGTGATGGACGAATATGGCGGCGTGCTGGGAATCGTGACGCTGGAGGACATACTGGAGGAGCTGGTCGGCGAGATCTGGGACGAGCACGACGAGGTCGTGGAAGAGTTCCAGCCCATGCCGGACGGCAGCTGGCGCGTGGACTGCAGCGCGTCGCTGGACGACCTCAGGGAGAAGTTCGGCCTGAAGGGCGAATACGAATCCGTGACCGTGAACGGCTGGGTGCTGGAGGCGATGGGCACGTTCCCGCAGACCGGCGACCGCTTCGAATGCGAGGGGCTCGACGTGCTGATCGAGAGGATCGGAAAGAGGAAGGTCGAGTGGATCAGAGTCAGAGAGAAAATGCAGAATTAAGAATTCAGAATCAAGGATCAATGGCCGGGCGCGACCTGCTTGCGGGTCGCGCCCCTTTCTTTGCTTTGCTTTTAGCGCTTTTCGATGAGGTCACGGGCCGGCGGCCCCTGTGGCGGAGGTCGGGATGTTCGTGTTATGTGCGGGGCGTGGGGCAGGCGATGCGACACGGCGGACGTCCCATGGGGCCTCCCTACGGGAGGTCAGAATGTTCGTGTGATGGGCGGAGGACGGTGCTGACGATGCGACCCGGGCGGACGCCATGAATGGCGTCCCTACGGCGGGGCTGGAATGTTCGTGCGATGGGCGGAGGACGGTGCTGACGATGCGACTCAGCGGACGCCATGAATGGCGTCCCTACGAGAGGCTGGTGTGTTCGTGCGATATACTGGGCGCGGTGCTGACGATGCGACCCGGCGGACGCCATGAATGGCGTCCCTACGGCTGTACGCTGTCTTGCGTCATCCGCTCTCATCCATCGAAAACGGGCTGCCGCACGAAACACATGCGACAGCCCGTCCCCATATCATCTCCCGCAGCGACCCGCCGCAGGCCCTCTCGAACTCCTAACCCCTAACTCCTAACTCCTAACTCCAAGCTTCAAGCTCCCTCACACCTCTATCGGCAGCGGCTGCTCCATGAGCGCCAGCGACCTGGGCATGTCGCTCAGTATGCCGGAAAGCGCATGCAGCGACTTGACCGGCGCGGTGGCGAGTATGAGCGGCAGCGCCAGCTGCGCAAACGCCATGTCGAGCACCGCGCTGCCCTCCAAAGGCATCAGCGGTATCGCCGCAGCGCAGTAGGTCCACAGCCGGTCGAGCGTGCCGCGCGACAGGCGCAGCCCCGCAAGCGAAAGCGCCTTGCGCAGCCTGTCCATGTGCGTCAGCACGTTGTGCGGCATGGTCCCCTTCCCCGGGCCGAACGCCCTGCGCAGCGCCTCCGTGGACACGGGCGCGTAAGTGCGCGCGAGCTGCGGCTCCTTGGGCGCCCAGAAGCTGTCCGGACGCTCGTCGGCCAGGCGTATCAGCGCCGCACGGCCCAGCAGCCAGCCGGGCAGCGGGTCGCCCTCGTCCTGCACCGTCGCCGTCAGCATCAGCGCGTCGCCTTCATCCGCCCTGAGGCCGCGCAGCGGGTCGCGCCTGTTCTTCAGGTTCATGTCGTCCAGCAGGAGCATCCCGGGCACGCTGCCCCTGCGCAGCGCCGCGATCTCCGGCGCGTCGGACAGGCTGCCCTTGCCCGCAGGGCACACGCACAGGCGCTTGTCCGCGATGCCCAGCGCGTCCGCCAGCAGCCGCAGATGGGTGGTCTTGCCCGCGCCCACGGCGCCGCTGACGATGGTCACCGGGAAGTCGACCGCGCAGATCAGCATGTTGACGGCGTCGGTCTGTGAGATGTGCGCGCCGGCATCCGAGAAGCGCGCGCGCACGCGGTGTATGATCTCCTCCGCGGAGGCATCCTCGCCCTCGATCTCGGGCGCGGCGGGCGACGGCTTCGCGCCGCGTATCAGCTGCACCGCGCGGCTGTTCACCGCAAAGGCGCTCAGGCGCTCCTCGAAACGGCCGTCCTCCAGCGCGGTCAGCGCGTCCTGCACGCCCTGCGCGGCCACCTGCGCGGCCTTCGCCTCTTCCTCGGCCTTCGCCTGCGCCGCCTTCGCGCGCTCGGTCTTGCGCACGGCGTCGGCAAAGAGGTTCGCCTCGTCCCTGCGTATCTCGTCCTTCAGCTCCTCGCGCACGTCCGCGGTGTTTTTGCGCAGCGTCGCCAGGTCGTCCAGCATCTTCAGCCGCTCGCTCTCGAGCTCGGTCAGCTGGCTGTTCACGGCGGACTGCTTCAGCGCCTCGCGGCGCGCCGCCAGCGCCTCGTCAGCGCCGTCCAGGCGAGCGATCGCGTTGAGCAGCTCCTCGCGCGCCTCGGGGATCTCCCACGCGCGTTTGACCTCGCGCGACGCGCGCTCGGCCGGGCTCATCAGAGGGTCGCCCGTCGTCAGCTCCGGCACGGGCGTGCCCAGCTGGTCCAGGCGCGAATGGCGCCACTTGTCGTCTATGATCTCCTTGAGGCCCTTGCCGCGCGCGTTCTCCTTGGGCGCGGGCGCCGGGTTGGGGTTCAGCCAGGGCTTGGCGGGCACGGGCGGCGCCTTCTCCTCGCGCACGGGCGCAGCGGCCGGCGCGGAGGCGGGCGCCGCGGGCTGCTGAGGCGCGGGCTTCTGGGGCCTCGCCTCTTCCTGCGCGGGCTGGGGGCGCTGACGCTCGGTCTCGCGCGCGGCCGGCTGCGCGGGCATCCTGGCGGCGTCGACCGCCAGCGTGAGCGCCGCGCCGTCCGGCACCTCGACCGCGCAGATCTCGACCCTGGCCGGGTCGATCTTGAGCTCCGTGCGCGTCAGGCGCGTGACATCCGGCTGGTGCTCGTCCTGCACGCAGCGCCAGACCTCGCCCGTCAGGCCCTCGCCCGCGCGCAGCAGCACGTCCGGGCACGTAGGTATGGTCTCGAGTATGGCGTTCTCGGCGTCCTCCGGCGCCATATCCAATATGCTGTACAGCAGCCCCGGCGCGGGCTCCATGATCACGTCGGAATAGATGATGTACGCGTTCGGCTCCGTGCCGTCGCCGTGATAATTCTTGTTCGGGCGTATCTTGTCGTTCTCGCCGGGATGCGCGCGCAGGTCGACCATCGCCAGCGCGCCTATGCGGCGCATGCGGATCTTGAAGTGGCTGGATTCGTTCTTGTCCGGCACGATGCGTATCGTGCCGCGTTCCGGATAGAGCGCCCGCTCTTCGAACGGCCGGAACGCGCCGTCCTTTTCGATCAGCAGCGGGCAATAGCAGAAAAAAGATTTGAGCGGGTTGTCCTCGGACAGCAGGCCTATGCTAAGGCTTCCGGGCAGTGGCATACTTGCGGTTCCTCCTCATGATCTGCGTTCCCCGCGCACACATGCGCGCGGGAGATTGAACACGTGTTCATGGCGTCAAAACGCCAACGCCTGTATAATATCATAGTAAAAAGAAACCGTCAAGCCTTTAACCGGGGAGTATGCACATTAAGAATCCGTGTCACACAGCGGAACAGGCCGTAAAGGCAAGGAAAAGCATCCGGCAATGCGCGCCGAATGCTCTTTATCACGGTATCAAAGCTTCCTCGAGATAGAAATGGTCGTTCAGCTGGCGGGCGCTCACGCTGCACTGCCCCGCCGTGCCGCCGACATAGTGCGTGACGTCCCGGTTCTCGCTCTTCACAAGCTCCCAGACAGCCGCCGACTGCACCTCCTCGGACATCACGTAGCGGCCGTCCGGGAACCAGGCGTAGCGGAGCGTGGCGTTCGGGTCCTCGGCCTTCAGCCAGAAGGACGCGCTCGTGCCGTCGCCGGTGACGGATGTCACGCCGCCCTCCGCCAGCACGTCCCGGACCTCCTGCGTGTCCATGAGGCCCGGCCAGACGGTCTCGTCCATGGCGTTTTCCGCCACCTGTGTCAGCAGCGGCGCGTGCTTTTCGATGAACGCCTTGTAGTCGTCCCTTGCGCCGTTGTTCGGGAAGACCAGCTGCGCTATGACGATCCACATCAAGATCATCAACACCAGATAGAGGCCCAGCTGCGTCATCGACTTGACGGCCGGGGGTATGCTCTTCCTCACGGGATCCCTCCCCTCATGGCTGCAACAAGGGCTGCCGCATGCGATGTGCGGCAGCCCTGTTCCATTCGGTCCGATCAGGCGACGGGCTCGGCCTTCACCTTGGCCAGGCGGACAAAGCGGGGCAGTCCGTTCTCCTTCGTGAGCTGCGTCTCGCCCTGTATCAGCGGCAGCGCATAGTCGATGAAGTCCTTCGTCAGGCCATCGCCGGTGGCGTTGATCCACTCCACGGGCACCTTCTTTTCGGTGTTGGCGACGTCGGTCAGCTCGAACAGCTTGATCTTGCAGACGTACTTGCCGTCCTCATACGCGCGCTCGAAGCCCACCATCTTGTCGGTGATGCCGTTGACGGCGTTGGTCACGGCGGCCGCGCCCGCGGCGAAGGACTCGTCCAGGTCGGTCTGGGACGCGCAGTGCGCCGCGCAGCGCTGCAGCAGGCTCAGCTCGATGCCGCGCACCTTCGCGCCGGTGGCCGCCTTCATGTGGTTGGCCAGGAAGGAGGCCAGGCCGCCCAGCTGGGTGTGGCCGAAGGCGTCCTTGGCGGCGTTGGCGGAGCCGTACTCGGAGATGAACTTGCCGTCCTTGTCGTGTATGCCCTCGGACACCACGACCAGGCACTTCTTGTTCTTTTCATAGATGGCCTTGACCTTCTGGGTGAAGGCGTCCAGGTCGAAGTCGATCTCCGGCAGGTAGATCAGGTCCGCGCCGTCCCCGGCGTAGCCCGCCAGCGCCGCGGCGGCGGTCAGCCAGCCCGCGTGACGGCCCATGCACTCCACGATGGTGATCATGCCGGTGTCATAGACGGTGGAATCGCGGTACACTTCCATGACGGAGGTGGCGATGTACTTGGCGGCGGAGGCGAAGCCCGGGCAGTGGTCCGTGCCGTAGAGGTCGTTGTCGATGGTCTTGGGTATGCCCATCACGCGGCACTCATAGCCGTTCTTCAGCATGAACTTGGAGATCTTGTTGCAGGTGTCCATGGAGTCGTTGCCGCCGTTATAGAAGAAGTAGCGCACGTTGTACTTCTTGAAGATCTCGAGTATGCGCTTGTAATCGGTGTCGTCCTCATCGGGGTCCTTGAGCTTATAGCGGCAGGAGCCCAGCGCGGAGGAGGGCGTGTACTTCATCAGGGAGAGCTCTTTGGGGTCTTCCTTGCCCATGTCGATCAGGTCGTCGTCCAGCACGCCCTTGATGCCGTGCAGCGCGCCCAGCACCTGCGTGATGGAATCGCTCTCCAGCGCGGTCTTGATCGCGCCATAGGCGGAGGCGTTGATGGCGGAAGAGGGGCCGCCGGACTGGCCGATGATGCATGCGCCGCGAAGCTGGCTCATAGATATCATTCCTTTCATATGTCACGTGTTGTGGAAGGGGGCCGGTACGGGCCGGCTCCGTTACAGTTGCAATGTACCATAAACGGATGGGGTTGTCATGCGCGCATGCGTTAAAAGTGGAGAGGGAGGGATGGATGGGAAATTCGGAATTCGGAATTCGGAATTCGGAATTATTGGCCCCGATCCCGCAGCGGCGGCCTCCAGGCCGCCATGTCCCCCATGCGCATCGATAAGGCGGCGGTCGGCAAACAGGGCGTTGGACGGATCGCGGACAGTCCCATTCTGCTGTTCGGCAAACACACTCCCGACCGGGGTGCGGGCGTCATGGATGGCACCCCTACGGGTCGTGATCTATTCGATGGACATTTCCGCGATCCGCTGGCACATCCATAACGATTTGTTATTATATAAGAAAGATATATCATGTATCTTTGTCGTTAATGGCGCCTCTCGGGCCATTTGCGGCGATCAATCGCGCGTGGATAATAAATAATTATTATATCATATGGAAAAATGATTTGAAATACAGTGTTCCATAAGGTATACTTATGCTTATTCATCAGGCACGGCCATTCGTGCCGCCTTTTGGGGGAAAGGGGATGAGGCTGTATGAAAGAAGCCATGAGGGAAAGGGAGCTGTTCGAGGAGACGCCTGTACTTTCCGCCATCATGAAGCTTGCGCTGCCGACCGTGATCGGACAGATCATCGGCGTGATCTACAACATGGCGGACACGTTTTTCATCGGCCGCACCGGCAGCGAGGCGATGGTCACGGCGGTGACCATATGCATGCCGGCCTTCATGTTCCTGACGGCGATATCGAACCTGTTCGGCGTGGGCGGCTCGTCCGTGATCGCGCGCGCGCTGGGGCAGGGACGTCCCGAACGCGCGCGTCTGGCCAGCGCGTTCGCCATGTGGGGCTGCCTTTGTGTGTCCGTGATCTATTCGCTGGCGGCGCTCGTGCTCAGGCACCCCTTCCTGGACGCGCTGGGCGGGCGCGACCCGGGCGTGCATCAGCTGGCCAGCGGCTATCTGTTCGTCACGGTGGTGATCTGCGGCATAGGCACCACGATGAGCAACCTGCTTGCGCACCTCGTGCGCTCGGAGGGCCGCTCGCTCGAGGCCAGCGTGGGCATCGCGCTGGGCGGCCTGTGCAACATCGCGCTGGACCCGCTGTTCATGTTCGTGATACTCACCCCCGGACACGAGGTCCTGGGCGCGGGCATCGCCACGGGGCTTTCGAACCTGATCGCCATGGTCTATTTCATACTGGTGATCCGCGCGGGGCGTGGGAAGATGGTCATAGGCTTTACGCCAAGCGGCGCCATGCTTCAGGACGGCATACCGTCTGCCGTGCTCTCCATAGGACTCCCGGCGTGCCTTATGACGCTGTTCGAGAACATCTCCTACGCGGTGCTGGATAACCTGATGAGCGCCTACGGCATACTCCTGCAGGCGGGTATAGGCGTTGCAAAGAAGGTCAACATGCTGGCGCACTGCATGGTGCGCGGCATGGCGCAGGGCGTGCTGCCGCTGATCGGCTACAACTACGCCTCGGGCGACCACAGGCGCATGCGCAAGGTCGTGCTGACGTCCACCACCATCTCCGTGCTGCTGGCGGCGGCATGCATGCTGCTCTCGCTGGCGTTCAGCCGTCCGCTGATATCGCTGTTCATACAGAACGGCACGGATTCCGTCGACTACGGCGCCCGCTTCCTGCGCATACTGTGCATCGGCGGCCCGTTCTCGGCCTGCGCCTATGCATTCATCAGCTTCTTCCAGGCCACGGGCAACGGCCTGCGCTCGTTCATACTGGCGATACTGCGCAAGGGCCTGCTCGACATACCGCTGATGTTCATACTGAACAGCGCCTATCCGATATTCGGCATCGTATGGGCCACGCCCATCACGGACATGGTCTGCTGCGCGATCGCCATACTGCTGTTCATGCACTTCCTGCGCCACGGCACCAACCTGCACCGTACCCACAGACCGCAGCCCGTGTACGACGACTGACCGCAAACACATACCGGAGGTGAACAGCCGTGCTGGATCCAAAGCTATACAGCCTGCTCGAGGTGCACGAGACCGGCAACTTCACGCGCGCCGCACAGAAGCTCTCGCTGACGCAGCCGGCCGTCAGCCAGCACATACGCGCGCTGGAGAAGGACTACGGCGTGCGGATATTCGAGCGCGCCCACAGCGCGCTGCACGTCACGCGCGAGGGCGAGATCATCGTCAAATACGCCCGGCGCATGCAGGCGCTGGAGATGAACCTGCGCGACGAGCTGCTGAACGAACAGCGGCAGATGACATCCATATCCGTGGGCATCACGCACACGGCGGAATCCAACGCCGTGCCGGAGACTTTCGCGCGCTACGTCGACGAGCACGAGAAGGTCTCCGTCAAGATCACCACGGACACCATCGACAACCTGTGCGCGAAGCTGCACAACTTCGAACTGGACCTGGCCGTGGTCGAGGGGCGCGTGACGGACCCCTCGCTGCACTGCCAGCTGCTGGACACCGATTACCTGGTGCTGGCGGTCTCCCCCACGCACCCGCTCGCGCGGCGCACGATGGTGACCATCGAAGAGCTGAAAAAGGAGAAGCTGATACTGCGCTCGCCCTCTTCGAGCACGCGCAGCCTGTTCACCTCGACGCTGGAGAGCCGCAACATGCGCCTGGACGACTTCAACGTGGTGCTGGAGCTCGACAACATCGCCACGATAAAGGACCTGATACGCCGCGACTTCGGTGTTTCGATACTGGCGCGCAGCGCCTGCATGGACGAGCTGCGCAAGCACAAGATCGTGGTGCTGCCCATCGAGAACCTGACCATGGTGCGCGAGATCAACTTAGTCTACGCCGATGATTTCCACCACACCGAGCTGCTCAAGGACCTGGTCAAGGCGTACAACGAGACGCGCAACCAGAACGCCATGCGAGAAGGGTGAGATACGCCGGTGGCATATGGATCAGGGGGCTGTCCTGGGACAGCCCCCCGGTGTGTTTTCACGGGGATGGGCGGCAACTGCGGACCTCGTCGATTTCGGATCGAAACAGATCAGATCTCCCCGTTCCCTCAAACCTCCTCCTCGTGCTCCGGCACCTCTTCGTGGTGCGGTTCGTCGTCCTCGCGCGTCAGGCCTTCGCCTGTGACCAGCGCCTCTATGATGTCCACGCAGCCCCGCAGGCCGATCACGGAGGAGTTCAGGCAGATGTCGTAGTTTTCCGCAAAGCCCCATTTCTGGCCGGTGCGCTCCTCGTAGTTGGTCGAGCGGCTCTCGTCCTTGCGCTTGAGGCGGTGCTTGGCGGACTTGTCCGAGTCGCCGTAGAGCGGGTCGCGCTCTATGCGCGCGATCCTGTCCTCATAAGGCGCGTGTATGAACACGTTCAGCACGTCGTCCCTGTCGCGCAGTATGTAGTCCGCGCTGCGCCCCATGATCACGCACGGCATGGACTGCGCGATCTCGCGTATGAGCTCGCTCTGCTTGCGCCACAGGTATTCGCGCGGCGACAGCCCGCCCTCCATGAAGCGCGAGGTATTCTGCTGAGAGAATATGAACTTTAGCGACTTCGACGAGGGCGAGCTTTCGCTGTGCTCCTCGATGTACTTCGGATCGAAGCCCGTCTCCTCGGACAGCCGCCTCAGGTATTTCTTGTCGTAAAACTCGTAGCCCAGCCTTTCCGCGAGCATCTGGCCTACGATGTAGCCGCCGGAGCCGTACTCGCGGTTGATCGTGATGATGCGTTTCATACGCCCTTACCTCTGTATCTTCTTATTTATACTTGACCAGATACTCATTTCGCCGAGGGCAGGCGTTTTTCCTGCCTTGACGGCAAAATTAAACCTTCACGGGGCATACCTTGCGCGCATGATGTCCGTGAACCAGTCCTCGCTCTGTTCGAGCATGCCGCGCGCGAAGCCCTCGACCCTGGCCGCGCGCTGGCGCGTGTCAAGCACCCCCGCATAGAACACGTAGATGAACGTGACGATCTCCGCGACGTCGCAGTCCTGCCGCAGCGCGCCCCGGCGCTGGGCGGCCGAGAACACCTCGAGCTTGCGCTCGATCAGCCACTGCTCAAAGGCTGTGACCTGTTCCGAACAGTCCGGCGCGGACGGTCCCGGATACCATATCGTCCTGTACTGCCCGAGGCTCTGTATGCAGTAGCGGTACTCCTTCCTGACGACCTCGAATATCTCGTCCTGCGCGCCCAAGAGTTCGTCCATGCTGCGCCGCGCGCGGGCAAGGCTCTCCTCGACCACGGCGCGATACAGGCCTTCCTTGTTCTTGAAATAGTAATACAGCGGCGCCCGCGTGACGTTCGCCTCCCTTGCGATGGCCTCCAGGTTCACCGACGCGTAGTCCGCCGCGCAGAAGTGGCGCGTCGCCACGTCCAATATCATGTCGCGCGTGTCCTTCACGGATCCTTTCCCTCCCTGTATCCGAAACAAACATACGTAGGCCTGAACGTATAATTTCGTTTCCGGCCGTGCCCGCTGTTGACGATTATACATACATGAATGTATAATGTCAATGGAAATATCCACGAGGAGGGATCCAACATGAGGAGAACACTTTCCATACTGATCGCACTGTGCCTGATGATCGGCGCGCTGCCCATGGCGTTCGCCGAGGGCGTCAGCGGCACGTTCGAGGGCGAGTCCGGCGGCTTCCACGGCACGGTCAAGGTGAACGTGACGCTGGAGGACGGCGCGATCACCGACGTGACCGTGACCGAACAGGGCGAGACCTACGGCGTGAGCGACTGGTCGCTGAGCGAGATGCCCAGGCGCATCGTCGAGCACCAGAGCTGGAACGTGGACGCCACCACCGGCGCGACGTTCAGCGCGAACGCGGTCAAGTACGCGGTCAGGAAGGCCATCGAGGCCTCCGGCGCGGAAGGGCTGGACGCCGAGGTGCACGAGACCGCCGAGGACGAGACGCTCGACGCGGACGTGCTGGTGATCGGCGGCGGCATCGCCGGCCTGGTCTCCGCCATCGAGGCGGCGAACGCCGGCGCGAAGGTCGTCGTGCTTGAGAAGCTGGACCGCCTGGGCGGCAGCTCCGTCACCTCCGGCGGCTACGTCTACGGCACCGGCTCCCAGATGAACAGGGACGAGAGCGTGGACGGCTATCATCCCGAGGACATGGTCGCCTACTACAACGAGCGCACCGGCGGCGACATGGACGAGACCATGGTCACCTACTGGGCGGAGCACTCCGGCGAGAGCGTCGACTGGCTGATCGACGAGATGGGCGTCGTGTTCGACGCGGGCGTGGTCGCCACGGGCACGAGCCCGGCGCTGCGCGGCCATCTGGCCTCTCAGGGCGGCGGCGCGATCATGGTACCGATCTGGGAAAAGGCGCTGGCCAACGAGAACATCACCGTGATACGCCACGCGGCCGTCACCGAGCTCATCAGCGAAGGCGACGTCGTGACAGGCGCGGTGGCCGACCACTACGGCGCGACCCTCACCGTGAACGCCAAGGCGGTCATCGTGGCCACCGGCGGCTTTGACCGCAATCCCGAGTACATGGCCAAGTACGTGCCCAACTCCGACGGCGTGCCCTCCATGTCTTCCTGCGGCAACACCGGCGACGAGATCCCGTGGGCCGAGAAGCTCGGCGCGTCCCTCGTGTTCAAGGGCGGCGTGATGGGCATGCACACGACCGACGCGTCCTACACGCTGACCGGCGGCATCAACCTGCTGTCCTTCCTGCCCACGCTGGGCGTGAACGACAAGGGCGAGCGCTTCATGAACGAATCGCTGGACTACCCGCTGTTCTACGAGGCCATGGACAAAAACGGCACCTCCTGCGCATGGTGGATCTTTGACAGCAGCATGGCAGACTACGTGCCGCTGATGGACATGGCCGTCGCGCGCAAGCAGGGCTTCACGGCCGACACGCTGGAAGCGCTGGGCGAGGCCGTCGGGCTGGACGCCGAGACCTTCGCCGCGACCGTGGCGCGCTACAACGAGCTGGGCGCCAAGGGCGAGGACGAGGACTTCGGCCGCGCCGGCATCGCGCCGCTTGCGGAGGAAGGCCCCTACTACGCCATCAAGGTCATACGCTCCACAGTCGCCGGCTTCGGCGGATTCGAGATCAACACCGACGCGCAGGTGCTGAAGGAGGACAAGACCGCCTTCCCGAACCTGTTCGCGGCGGGCGAGTGCGCCTCCGGCCAGTTCTTCGCGACCGTATACCCGGCCTCCGGCTCCATGCTGTCCATCTCCACCACCTATGGACGCGTGGCCGGCCAGAACGCCGCGGCGCTGGCGCTGGCGGAATGACGAACGCGTGATATGACGGACGCCCGCCGGGGCCGATGAGCCTTGGCGGGCGTCCCATCGTACATCCGCTGTCGCAAATGTGTGACAGCGCAGAATGAAGCAAAGGACCTTCCTCCGCGATCGATGCGGGGGAAGGTCCTTTGCTTCGCGTGCTGTTTCTTTTTCCATTTGTGTATTCACTCTTTATGGGCAGCATCCGCTATTGTAAAATTGCTAAAGACGTATTGATTTTCCCTGATTTTCGCGTATACTATCGTTGTAAGAGCCCAGCACGCTTAGGTACTCTTGTAGTGCATGCGAACCACGCTGGGACTTTTTCATTCCTCGAGGAGTAAAAATGGAGCCTTTGAAAGCGGCGAAGAGTTACCGACAACAAGTGGAAGGCTTGATCGATAACCACAATTTGACGATTGCTGACAAAACAGCTGCAGAGACACTGTTGTCAAGCGTGAACTACTATCGTTTGAGTGCATATGGCATAGGGGCTGAAAAAGACGAGCTCCGATATGGGCTGCAGCAGAGTTGTTCACCTTCGGTATGGCTTGTTCGCTTTACGATGTTTGCCAATCGGTGGATAAGAAGGCTATCGCGGCGACCTATCAGACAAAGCCAAAGTACTTATTTACATGGATGCTGTCGCTTTCCGAACTGCCAAACAAGTGCGCGCATTACAACAGAGTGTACAATATCCCATTCACAAAAACGCCGGCCCTTTACCCTGCGGACAGCGCATATGCAGGCAACAAGCTCTTTCCGCTGCTCATAGTGATGAAGCACATCGTAGGAAAACGCGAGCTTTGGGACAACTTCGTCGACGATCTCACAAAGCTCATAACTGACTACCCCGAGGCTATCCCGGCTTTCATGGGATTTCCTGCGAATTGGGAACAAGCGCTACGCTGACTTGTCTTCAGTACGTTTATATAATAGACTCCGTGAGAAGACATCAAGGTGCGCCCCCGTGTATGACGCCCCTTCGGGGCAACGCTGTCAACTTTGAACAAGGGCATAACAGATCATAGATATACGCCGACCGGGGAAAATGGCGGCTGATAGCCGCCGCTACGGATCACGTGATTGCGGATGTAACTGCGCAAACAGCACGGGATCGCCTTAAGTTGACAGTGTTGCCCTACGGGGGTGATCGTCTCATCGTTTGGCGACCTTGCGACGCGGCCCCCTTCATCGCCACCGCTGACTCAAACTGTTAACTATTAATTGTTAATTGTTAACTGCTGATCGTCTTGTCATTCGAACCTCATGCCGCAATACCTCTCCGCGTCCTTCTTCACCGACAGCAGCACGCGTATCTGGTACACGCACAGCGCCGCCGTCGCCGCGATGCTCAGCACGATGCCGATCGCCATGTTCGCGTCGCCCTCGCTGTTCAGAAGGTAGCTGGTCCCGGTGGACGCGTCGTACAGCGTGTGTATGCATATGGGGATCAGTATCGCCTTTGCGTATTCCGCAGGCTTATTATCATGACGCGCCAGGCCGAGGTGCTTTGCCATGATCACGCCGAACACCATGTGGCCCGCGATTGTGACCAACCGCCCGACGATGTCGAATATCGAAGCGGCGGCATAGACGAATTCCTCGAATATCGTGAATCCGAAGCCGACCGCCGCGCCGATCAGTATGTACTCATAGACGTTGCACACGCTTTTGCGGAATATGCACAGCGTCAAAAGCATCATCAGAAGCTTCGTGATCTCCTCCGGAAAGCCCGCGAGCACGAACGCGGCCCAAATGGAGCGCGGGATCGCCGGAAGAGCGGAAGCCGTGAGCCCCAGAGCGCCCAGAAACGCCGCAAGCCCAAGCACGCAAGCAAACGACAGGAACACAGACGCTATGCCCAGCGCCACGGGCACGGCCGCCTGCGCCTTCGAGATCGGGCCGGGCGTCTCCCGCCTGATCATCCTGATGTAGAGCATGCCCACTACGATCACCGAAAGTACGAGCTTTATGAATGCCATGATTATCTCCTTATGCAGCGTCGTGTCCATATTTGCGGTCAGGGGGCTGCCCCGCATCGAGGCAGCCCCGTTCCTCGCGATACCGCCACGCCCTTACGCGAACGTGATCTCGAACAGCCTCGCGCAGGTGTCCTGCGGCATCCTTACCTCCAGCGTATCGCCGTCCAGCGTGAAGTCGCAGTCGACGCTTGCGGGATAGATGGCCCTGACGCCCGCGATATCCCTGTTCAGCCCGCTGAGCGGTATGCGCGCCGCGGCGCTCTTGATCGCGAACACGCTCAGGTACGCCTTCTCGTCGTTCTTCACGCCGTAGGCCAGCTGCCTGTCGTTCACGCGGCCGAAGCCCAGCGGGAAGAAGGGCAGCATGTCTTTGAGGTCGCCGCGTATCGCCTTGTAGCACGTTATGCCCTCGCGCAGTATGGCCATGCTCTCGTCGGTCATGTCCCAGACGATGCCGGAGACGTAGGGCCTGAGCAGCAGCCCGTTGACCATGTTGAATATGATGTGTTCGCGGTCGTTCTCATAGGGATAGACCCACATGCCGCCCTGCTCCGGCGTCACGGCGCTTGCGACATTGGCGGCGATGTACGCGTTGGACACGTAGTCCGTCTGATCGGAGGTGGACTGCAGCGAGTGCAGTGAAAGCATGCCGTAATCCATGCGCTGTGCGCCGGAGCAGCAGTTCTCGATGACCAGGTCAGGATGCTTCGCGTACACGGACCGTATCCACTCGTACACGGCGCGGCAGTGTTCGAGCATGGCGTCGCCGCGGGAATCGGCGTTCAGCTCGCTGCCGGGGCCGGTGGTCACATTGTAGTCGATCTTGAAGAACTCACAGCCGTAGTCCGCGATCAGGCGGTCCACCACGTCGGAGCAGTACTTGCGCACTTCCGGATTGCGGAAGTCCAGCAGATAGCGGTTGGCCTCTATGCGGCGCTTGCCGTGCACCATCACGAACCAGTCGTCCGGCAGCTTGTCCGCCAGCGGGCAGGCGGTGCCCATGGCCTCGATCTCGAGCCACATGCCCATACGCAGGCCCTTGCTGCGCGCGTAGTCGTACACGACCTTCAGTCCGTTGGGGAAGCGCTCAGGGCTCTCCTTCCATTCGCCGACCTTGTCCCACCACATGCCGGAATCGTACCAGCCGCAGTCCAGACAGTAATATTCGCAGCCGAGCGCAGCGGCGCGGTCGATGATGGCCTTTTCCTTTTCCTCGGTGGGGTCGCCGAAGAGGCAGTTCATGTAGTCGTTGAACACGACGTAGAGCTTTTCGTCATCTTTGTTCGGGCGGCGTATGGCGCGGCGGTACATCGTCAGCTCGCCGATCGCCTCGTCGATGCCGCCCATGCGCACGCCGAAGGCGGCGGGCACCGTGGTGAAGCTGTCGCCGGGATGCAGGTTCTTCCACCAGAACGCCTCGTCGTTGGGGCCCATCAGGCAGATGTACAGGTTTTTGCCGTCGCCCATGCCGGCCTCTATGGACCACGCGCCGGAGTGGTCGACCTCGTAGTAGAAGATCTCGCCGCTCTCTGGGTCCTTCACCATGCCCATGGGCAGGTATTTCGACGTGGACCACGAATCGTTGCTGCCGTAGGCAAAGCAGTTGTTGCCCTTGTTGGGCAGGTTGTGGCCCTCCAGCGGCATGTGCGAAAGCCCGAGGTCCACGGCGTCGTGCCTGTGCCACTGCGCTTCGTTCGCCCAGCCGTTGCGGGGGATGTAGAACTCCAGCGCGTCGTAGTTGGACGATGTGCGGTCCTTGCCAACGCCCTCGTACATGAACGAGGAGACGTACTCAAGGCCCATGTCCGCGTCCGACTCGTTCGTGAGCGTCGCCCACGTGCGCACGGTGGACAGGCCCTTGAACAGCTGCATGAAATAGTCGGCCTTCAGGCCGTTGGGCGCCTTCACGGTGAGCGTGAGCAGGCGGCCCTTGTCGTTTTCCTCGATCTTGTGGCAGACATACTTCCATTTCTGGCTGACGGAACCTACGTCGTGCTTGTTGGCGTGGAAGTTACCGGAGCTCTCTCCGGTCACGTGCGCCGCGAGGAACTGCCGCGGCGTCGGGGGCATCGGGAAGCCGCCGAATTCCGAAGCCGCCAGATAGGGCATTTCCACGGCGCCGGGCTTTGCGGAGAAGTCCGCCAGCTCGACGATGCCGTCGTCATTGACGCGGAACGCGATCCGCGCCTGGCCTTCTTTGAGTTCGATGATCATTTGGGGTCCCTCCTTTTTGACTGCATATGTGTGGTCACCTGTGGGAAAAACGCCTGGATGTCCTGACGATCAGCATCCATATGGCGAGTACCGCAAGCGCGATGAGGCAGGCCGGATACAGCCAGTACGCTACGCCGTGGTCGTAGACGTAGCTGCTCGCGCTGCCCTTCATGAGGTTTCGAAGCACGTGGTCCGCAAGCCAGACCAGCGCGCCGGTCAGTATGAGCAGTATCGGGCGGCCGCTGAGCGCCCAGAGCAGCGCCAGCACGGAGAGCGCGGCCGCGCCGTAGGTCAGCACGGCCATGGTGATCGAGTCGTCCTTTGAGATGCCCGCCTCGTCCGCGCCCAGCACGAATATGCGTCCGATGTCGTATTTTGATATGTGGAGCAGGTCGCCCACATCCATGTCGGCGTTCTTCAATATCGGGATGAAGGAGCCGACTTCGAAGCCCGCCCGGTATTCCTCCTTCGCGCTCAGATACGGCATGAAGAAGGCCGCCACGAGCAGAAGCGCCACCAGGCAGGCCAGTATGCGCGGCATCGCCATTCCAAAAGACCTCCTGTCTATAGGGTTTTATGGGATATGAAGCATCGGAGCTTGAAAACACATATTCGATATGTATGTGATGGGTCGAAACGGTCGTCCGGACGTCGCAGGCACGGGAGAATGTGCGCTCACGCGCGGGCGGACGCCATGAATGGCGTCCCTGTGGCAGGTCTGTTCCACGACAGCGCCCATGGCGGCGGCGTCCACGCCGCCACCGTCCCCCTTTCGATTTGACGACATCCCGAGCGATGTACAGGCCGCGGACGCCCCATGGGACGTCCCTACGGGGTCACGGATAACGGTGCGCTCACGCGCGGGCGGACGCCATGAATGGCGTCCCTACGGCAGGTCTGTTCCGCGACAGGGCCCATGGCGGCGCAGGCGCCGCCGCTACGGGCCTTGCTTTCACACCAGCATGCGATACCCCGAAGCCATCAATTGTCAACTGTTAACTGTCAACTGCCAACCATCGACAACTCCTCACTCCTAACTCCTAACTCCTCATTCCCCGCTCCATCTCCCCTCCGGGCACCTCTGCGCCCTCTTCGCCGCACGCAGCTCCACATAGCACCCGCACAGCCCGCAGGTACCGTCCCTGAGCCAGCGGCATTCGCGGCATATGCCGAGCCTGCGCGCCGCTTCCGCCTCATCCGCGCGCTGTTCCGCCGGCAGCGCGGCGATCCACGCGTCGATCTGCGCGCGCAGTGCCGCGCCGTCGGGGACCTTGGCCAGCATGCAGCGGCAGGGCTTGCGCGCGATCACGCGTGATCGAGCGTCACGGCGAGCACCGCGCAGGGCGGCACGGTGAGCCTGACGGTGTCGCCTTCCGCGGACCAGTCGGCAAACGGCGCGATGCCCACGGGCGACGCGTCGAAGTCGTTGTGCGCGTGCGGTTCGCCGGCCAGCACCCGCGCCTCGGCCACGCGGAGCCCCGGCGCCTCGACCGCGATCTCCGCCGGCGCGTCCATGCCGAGGTGCGCGACGGTCAGCGTGACGCGGCCGTCCTTCTCGGAGGCGGAGGCCGTCACGTCGGGCACGGCCCATTCGCCCGTGCCGGACACGTCCGCCTTCACGTCGCAGCCGATCAGCGTCGCGCCCTGGTGCGCCTTGTACAGGTCGAACACGTGGTAGGTGGGCGTCAGCACCATGCTTGCGCCCTCGGTCAGTATCACGCTCTGCAGCACGTTCACGGTCTGCGCGATGTTCGCCATGACCACGCGCTCGCAGTGGCGGTTGAATATGTTCAGGTGTATGGCCGCCAGCACGGCGTCGCGCATGGTGTTCTGCTGGTACAGGAAGCCGGGGTTCGTGCCCTCCTCGACCTGGTGCCAGCTGCCCCACTCGTCCACGATCAGGCCCACGCGGCACTCGGGGTCGTACCTGTCCATGATGGCGGAGTGCTTCGTGACCAGCTCGTCCATGTAGAGCGCCTTTTTGAGCAGCTCGTAGTATTCGTCGCGCGTGAAGCAAAGCGCCTTGCCCTTGTGCTCCCAGTCCGGGCCGGTGGTGGTGTAGTAGTGCATGGTCAGCGCGTCCATGAACCTGCCGGCGCGCTCCATCAGCACGCGCGTCCACTCGTAGTCGTCCGTGTTCGGGCCGCAGGCGATGCGGAACAGCCTGTTCTCGCCGTAGTTGCGGCAGTAGGTCTGGTAGCGACGGAACTCGTCGGCGTAGTACTCCGGCCGCATGTTGCCGCCGCAGCCCCAGCTCTCGTTGCCCACGCCCCAGTACTTCACGCCGAACGGCTCGCTGCGGCCGTTGGCGATGCGCTCCAGCACCACGGTGGAGTCGCCGTCGCTGTTCAGGTACTCGACCCACTCGCTCATCTCGCGCACAGTGCCGGAGCCGACGTTCGCGTTGATGTAGGGCGCGCACTCGAGCTGACGGCACAGCTCCAGGAATTCATGTGTGCCGAAGGAGTTGTCCTCGACCACGTAGCCCCAGTTGGTGTTGACCATGCGCTTGCGCGCCTCCTTCGGGCCCACGCCGTCGCGCCAGTGGTATTCGTCGGCAAAGCATCCACCCGGCCAGCGCAGCACGGGTATGCGTATGTGCCTGAGCGCCTGCACCACGTCGGTGCGCATGCCGTTGACGTTGGGTATCGGGGAATCCTCGCCCACGTATATGCCGTTGTATATGCAGCGTCCAAGGTGCTCGGAGAAGTGGCCGTAGAGGTTGCGGTCGATGACCGAATGCCGGTCGTCCGGGCGCAGCGTGATGGTGTTCATGGTGAGACCTCCTCGCATGGCAGTCCGGTCTGCCTTATCGTTAACGGTATTGTAGCATAGACGGGGCGAAAATGCCATAGGGAGACGCGGGATGTGAAAAATAAATTCCCCCTCGGGTGAGGGGGAAGAGGCGCATGTCACTGTCCGTTGTTACTTTATCTTCATGAGTTTCTCAAGTGAACTTGCAGCTGTTTTCCATTTGGCCAACGCGTTATTGTAACTGTCGGGAATATCCTCCGGTTCATTCCCATCAAGATCCAGACTGTTATAAGCCTTGGTAAGTGAATCATATGCTTTAAGCACATCGATCATATCCGTGACCTCTTTACTGATCGTCGAATTATTATTGCTGATCGCATACATCGCACCGTTCTTCAACAATGCTTCCAATTTGTCGATATATAAGGATGTCTTGATCAAAGATATAGCATCAGATTTGACTGCATTTCTTGCTTCATCCATTTTCAGTTTTCCATACTCCTTTAAGTAAAACAAGTCTGTGCTTATATCTTTACTGTTGGCCGTCACGATCGCACCGGTATATACTCTTCCTCTGTTATCAGTAACTGATATATGCGAAAAAGTAGCACCACTGCCCACCATATGAGTCTCAAATGTGTATTTGATCCCGTCCTCTCCGGTTATTGTACATGTCTCTGTGTTATTAATAAAACCGGAATATATCTTGTTCAATAGTTCAGCCGATGTTTTGACCTTGAGAAGGCTGTTGAATACCGATCGTACTCCTAATCCGCTGATTATCGGGGTGAAGAATTTGTCTACATACTTATTCCAGACATCCTCCGGGATCCATCCATTCGTGGTACTTATCGGACGGGCTATTGCCCCATTATCCCCCACCAACGCCTTCCTGATCCTGTCTTGTGCTCCGGTTGGGTCTGTTCCGATATGATCGAACAGTTTATCAGACATTTTCACCATTCTGTTGGCTGCACTGGAAAAATCTGCCTTTATCTTGCCTGAGTTGCTTGAAGCTGTCGATGAACCGCTGCCGGATCCGCTTCCAGAACCACTGCCAGACCCTGTCTGATTTACAGTCACAGAACTAACGGCAAGTAAACCGGCATATGGTTGTGTGTTCGTTATTTCAGCAGTACCCGGACCTACCGCAGTTACTAACCCATTATCGTCTACGGTTGCCACACTTGTATCACTGCTTACCCATATGCCATCGCCAAACTCTATGTCATTGGAACCCAGAGAGATCCTGCAATACTCCGTAAACTGATATTGATCACCGACATTCAGTGTCACGTCATATGGCAGGATGCCGAAAGGTACGGTTACAGTAAAAGTCGTAGAGATATTTGTTCCCGGAATAACGGCCTGGACGCGAGTAGTTCCTATAGCAGTCGCATAAATATAATCATCAATTACTATGCAGACGGATGGATTCTCAGCAGTATAAGAAAGTGTTCTCTTCTTCCCATCAGAGAAGGTAGAGAGTATACGCTGCGAGCAGCCAACGCCTATGGGTAAATTGTTCGATATCGAGAAGGTTACCTTGTCATCCACGGCTTGCTGGTTCTCTTCGGTGATATATTCGAAAGGTTGGTTATTCTCCTTTGCCCATGTTTCGGCATAAGAGTTCTGAGCAGCATAGATCGTTGTACTACTGTAAAATGCACTATCCCCAATGCTCGTTACCGAATCCGGGATGGTGACGCTGGTCAGACTGCTGCAACCAAGGAATGCATCACTACCAATGCTCGTCACCGAATCCGGAATGGTGACGCTGGTCAGACTGCTGCAATATCCGAATGCAAAATGCCCAATGATCGTCACGGAATCCGGGATGGCGACGCTGGTCAGACTGCTGCAACCAAGGAATGCATCACGACCAATGCTCGTCACGGAATCCGGGATGGTGACGCTGGTCAGGCTGCTGCAACCACGGAATGCATCATACCCAATGCTCGTCACTGAATCCGGAATGGTGATGCTGGTCAGGCTTCTGCAGTTTTCGAATGCAGAACTACCAATGCTCGTCACCGAATCCGGAATGGTGACGCTGGTCAGACTGCTGCAACCGTAGAATGCAGCATACCCAATGCTCGTCACCGAATCCGGAATGGTGACGCTGGTCAGACTGCTGCAACCAAGGAATGCATCACTACCAATGCTCGTCACCGAATCCGGAATGTCGACGCTGGTCAGACTGCTGCAACCGCGGAATGCCCAATCCCCAATGCTCGTCACCGAATCCGGAATGGTGACGCTGGTCAGACTGCTGCAACCGTGGAATGCTTCATTACCAATGCTTGCAACAGCGCATCCATCGATCACACTTGGTATTATGACCACATCACTATTGCCTATATACCCCGTTATAGTACATTTTCCATTATTGATGCTATATTCAAACTCATCCGCGGGCGTCGACCCGGCGATATATCCCTTCCCCTTTGCCCACTCATACGCATACGTCCCTTCATCCGCCATGATGCTCACTCCGCTCACCCCGTCGAACGCGCTGTCCGCGATATACGTGATCGACGCGGGCATATCCACGATCGTCAACGCGCTTGCGCCAGAGAAGGCCCTCGCGCCGATAGCGGTCACGCCGTCTTGGATCGTCACGCGCTCAAGTCCCGTGCAGCCGCTGAACATCTCAGACGGAACGGACGACACGCCGCCGCCTATGACGACGGTCTTCAGGGAGGTCTTCCCTTTGAAGCTCTCCTCCATTGCGCTGCCCAGATACAGATATTCGATGTTGTCGTCGTTGAAGAAGATCTCCTCGCCGTAGTCCGTTACGCCTGCGGGGATCGCCACGCGCGTAAGCTGCGTGCAATAGCCGAACGCGCGCCGCCTGATGCTGGTCACGCTGTCCGGGATCGTCAGTTCCTTCAGGCTGGTACAGTAATAGAACGCGGAGGACCCGATGGACGTCACGCTGTCCGGAATCGT
>SVGK01000016.1 GCA_015056395.1 Clostridiales bacterium | reverse complement strand
CTTCCAGCACCGCGCGGCGTATGTCGGACAGCTTGCCCACGCCGGAGGGCTCGATCAGTATGCGGTCGGGATGGTACGTGTCGATCAGCTGCTCGAGCGCCTCGGTGAAGTCGCCCGCCAGCGTGCAGCATATGCAGCCGGAGTTCAGCTCCGTGATCTGTATGCCGGAATCCTTCATGAAGCCGCCGTCTATGCCGACCTCGCCGTATTCGTTCTCCAGCAGCACGACCTTCTCGCCCTCAAAGGCGCCGTCCAGCAGCTTTTTGATCAGCGTGGTCTTGCCCGCGCCCAAGAAACCCGAAATGATGTTTACCTTTGTCATCTGTGTCACCTGTGTTTCCTTTTCTTCCTTCTTCTTCTGTTGCGCCGGGAGCGGTCGACGATGTGGAACAGCCATGCGCACACGGCGGCGCCCAGCGCGCTGCCGGCAAAGTCGATCAGCATGTCCACAGGGCTGCACGCGCGCCCCTCGGCAAACGTCTGCGTGTACTCGTTCAGCACGGCGAACACCGCGCACAGCGGCAGCGTTACGCAAAGCGCGCACCGCGTCCTCATGAACGTGAGAAACGTGCCCGCGACCAGGAAGCCCTCCACCGCAAACACACCGAAGTGCGCGACCTTGCGCACGATGTGGTGCACGGTCTCGAGCTTCGCCCCGAAGCGGCCGATGAACCGCATCACCAGCTCGGCTATGCGCAGGCTCAGGTGTCCCGACGACACACCGTCCATGCCCGCCAGGCCGAACACCATGGCAAGCCAGACGAGCGAAAGCACGCCGAAGATCCATGTGCGCCACGTGATGTGCCTTCGCATCCGCCTTCCTCCCGAGTTTTTCATGCGGATATATTATACTTCATTTCCGATAAAAATCCTCGGGTTTCCGCAGAATTTCTTGTAAGTTTAACAATGGGTTCAGGCGTCCTCCAGCTCCGCCCATTCCTCATAGAGCGCCTCGAGCCTTTCCTGCGCCTCCCTGTGCGCCAGAGCGACCTGCTGCGCCTTCTCGCCGTCACGGTAGACCTCTGGATCGGCCATGGAGCTTTCCAGCCGCGCGGCCTCGTTCTCCGTGTCGGCGATCTCCTTCTCGAGCGCCTTCAGCCGCTGTTCGCGCTGGCGCGCCGTCTCCTTTTTTAACCGCTCCCTGCGCTTTTCCTTATCCAGCTGCGTGCGCGTCTTGCCCGCAAGCTGTTCTTCGCTCTCGCCAGACTCCTCCAGGCGCTTCTTCTCGAGGTAGTCGTCGTAGTTGCCCAGGTATTCCGTCACGCCGTCCGGGCGCATCTCGATCACGCGCGTGGCGACGCGGTTTATGAAGTAGCGGTCGTGCGACACGGTCAGCAGCGTGCCGTCGAAATCCTGCAGCGCGTCCTCCAGCACCTCGCGGCTGTCCATGTCCAGGTGGTTGGTGGGCTCGTCCAGCACGAGCAGGTTGTCCTTTCTGAGCATCAGCTTTGCCAGCGCCACGCGCCCGCGCTCGCCGCCGGAGAGCGTGCCTATGGGCTGGTACACGTCGTCCCCGGTCAGCAGGAACAGCGCCAGCACGCCGCGCACGCGGTCCAGCTCCAGCCGCGGGAAGTCGTCCCACAGCTCGTTGAGCACGTCCTTTTCGGGATGCAGGCCGGACTGCAGCTGGTCGTAATAGCCCACGTCCACGTTGGACCCGTAGACCACGGTGCCGTGGTCCGCGGAGAGCCGCCCCGTGATGATGTTCAGGAGCGTGGTCTTTCCCACGCCGTTCGGGCCGATCACCGCCACGCGGTCGCCCGCGCGCAGGTGCAGGTCGAAGTTCTCGAACAGCGTGCGCCCCTCGAAGCCCTTCGAGAGGTCGCGCACGAACAGCACGTCGTCGCCTGTGCGGCGGCGCGCCTCGAACGTGAAGCGCACCTTCTGCTCCGTCTGCGGCTTTTCGATGCGCTCCAGCTTTTCCAGCCGCCGCTCGCGGCTCTCGGCGGCCCGTATGGACTTTTCGCGGTTGTACATGCGGTAGCGCGCGATGATGGCCTGCTGGCGCGCGATCTCCGCCTGCTGCAGCTTGTACTCCTTGAGCTGCCGCTCGATGTTCGCCTGCCGCTGCACGGCGAAGCGGTCGTAGTTGCCCTCGTACTGCGTGAGCCTGCGCATGGACAGCTCCGCCATGCAGTCGCACACGGAATTAAGAAAGTAGCGGTCGTGCGAGATCACGATCACGGTGCCGCGGTATTTGCGCAGCGCGTCCTCGAGCCATTCCACGCTCTTCAGGTCCAGGTGGTTGGTGGGCTCGTCCAGCATGATGAGCTCCGGCTGTGTGAGCAGGAGCCTGGCGAGGCACAGGCGCGTCTTCTCACCTCCGGAGAGCAGGTTCGCCGGCTGCTGCTCGCGCCCGCGCGCGAAACCGAGGCCCGCAAGCACGCCCTGTATGCGGCTGGGCCACTCGTAGCCGCCGGCGTCCTCGAAGCGGTCCGTGAGGCGCTGGTACGCCCCGGAGAGCTGTTCGAACGCGACGGGGTCGTCGTGCACCTGCGCCATCTCGCCCTCCATGGCGCGCAGTTTGCGCTCCATCTCGCGCACGGGCTCGAACACGCGCTCGAGCTCCTGCTGTATGGTCAGGTCGCTCTGTATGTCCGCGTCCTGTGTGAGCATGCCCACGCGCGTGCCGCGCGTCAGCGACACCGTGCCGCTGTCGGGCTCCAGCTCGCCGGATATGATCTTGAGCAGCGTGGACTTGCCGGAGCCGTTCACGCCGACCAACCCCAGGCGGCTGCCCGCCTGGAGCGTGAGATCGACGTTCTCGAGTATGCTGTTCATGCCGAAGGCCTTGGAGACGTTTGTGAGGGTGAGTAGGATCATGGGAACCTCGCTTGGGAGTTTGGAGTGTGGAGATAGGAGTTAGGAGTTAGGAGTTGTGGTGGAGACCGCCTGCGCGGTCTCCTTTGGTTTGAGGTGGGGACGGGGAAGACGGGTCGGGCGGGTGAGGCTGTGACGTGGCGGCTGATAGCCGCCGCTACGATGGGGCGCAGGCGGGACAGACGCACGGGTCGGACAGGTCCGACCCCTACGGTCGTGTGCTGTGATCGGGTCACTCGCTGTCCGCATTTGCGCCTGAACGTCCTGCCCCTTGCGACACGTACAGCGCTTCATCCCCCGGCTTACAATTCCGAATTCCGCATTCCGCATTCCGAATCGATCTACTTCCCCTTCTTCGCGTCCTGCCCCAGCGCGTCCGCGGCCAGTATCGCATTTGCGTACATCTCCGGCGTCACCGGGAAGGGCATGTTCCTGCCCGTGTCGCCGTCCGCGCAGGCCAGCGTGCCCACCTGCAGAAGCTTCTCCCAGGTCACCTCGGTCACGCCTATGTCCGCAAGCGTCACAGGCAGCCCCACCTCGAGGCAGAAGTCCAGCACCGTCCGGATCTCCTCCGCCGCCGCGTGCTCCAGCACCAGCTGCGCCAGCACGCCTATGGCGACCTTCTCGCCGTGGTACATGTGGTGGCACTCCGGCAGCGAGCAGAGGCCGTTGTGCACCGCGTGCGCCGCCGCGAGGCCGCCGCACTCGAAGCCCAGTCCGCTCAGCAGCGTGTTCGCCTCGATGATGGCCTCGACCGCCGGCGTCACCGCGCCCTTCTCCAGCGCCAGCCTCGCCTGCGGGCCGTTCTCCAGCAGCATGTCGTAGCACAGCTTCGCCAGCGCCATGGAGGCGTGCAGCTGCTGTCCCTCGGCGAAGTTCACGCCGTCGCAGCGGTTCACCGCGCGCGCCTCGAAATAGGTCGCCAGCGCGTCGCCCATGCCGGATACGGTCAGCCTGACGGGCGACTTCGCGATCACCTCGGTGTCCATCACGACCAGGTCGGGGTTGCGGTTCAGGAACAGGTACTGGTCTACGGCGCCGTCCGCCGTGTAGATCACGGAAAGCCCGCTGCAGGGCGCGTCCGTGGCCGCGATGGTGGGCGCGATGATCACCGCCATCTTCGCCTGGTAGGCCACGGCCTTGGCGGTGTCGAATATCTTGCCGCCGCCCACGCCGACCATCACGTCCGCGCCGGTCTCCTTCGCCACGGCGATCAGTCTGTCGATCTCGGCGTGCGTGCACTCGCCGCAGAACGTCGCGAACGTCGCGGGCACGTCCGCGTCCGCAAAGCTCTTCTCGATGTCCGCGCCGCAGCGCTTGCGGCCGCCCTCGCTGATCAGCACCAGCGCCGCCCGGCCCCGCTGAGACGCGTACTTTCCCAGGTTCTTCAGCTCGCCCGCTCCCTGTATGTACTTCCCGGGGCTCACGAATGTCCTTGCCATCGTTCATCCTCCTTTATATCCGCAGTTTTTCCATGATATGAGTATATCACGTTCCGGACGGTTGCGCAAGCCGTAACGAGTCCGCTGGCATGGGACTCATCAATTGCAAAAACATCCGAATATCACTTTACTTCGCAAACAAATAGCTCGCATGCACAGGTTTTTTGACTTCTCCCTTGCATACGAGCCTATTCGATCTGCTTGTGTTGGTTGTGTCATATAACAAACGATACGAGGAGAGAACAATAGGCTAATTGCCGCTCCTAATCCCCTCAGCTGTACTTCGGCCAATACGTGTCGCGCGCCAGCTTTCCGCGCGATTCGGACGCCGAGGCGCGGCTCGCCGGTATCTCGAACCAGTAGCAGAAGTAGTGCGCGGCGTCATAGGCGCCCTGCGCGCTGTTTTCGACGTTCATCAGGTAGTCGTAGACCTTGCGGTAGTTGGCCTGCAGCTCCACGTTCAGCCACCCCAGCTGGCCCTGTATGCCCGTGGAGGCATAGCCGTGCTCCGCACACCACTTGCGCATGTTCGAAAGCGCCGTGCCGTTCCACTGCACCAGCCCGTAATAGGTCGAGCCGCATGTGGGATCGAAGTCGCACTCGCGCTTGATGTTGGCGAGTATGCCGCAGGCCGCCGCCGTGTTGAAGCCTATGGCGCGCGTCAGGTAGTAATAGCACTTCTGCTCGTTCGTATACGAGGACGAGTTCATATAGGCGTCGATCGTGTCAGCCGTCGGCGCGGGCGTCGCCGTCGGCGCGGGCGTGACCGCATCGTCGACAACGGTCAGGTAGGACGCGCCCATGTAGCCGTATATGCCGTTGCGCTCGACCAGCGCCCAGCTGCCCCTGACCGTGAGCAGGTTCACCGCAAGCCCCTTCTTCGCCCGCACCGCCCAGGAATGCCTGTCCGGCTCCTTGTACACGAACGTGAGCTCGTTGACGACGGCGGGCTTCGCCTCCTTCATCAGCGCCTCGAAGTCGAGCGCCTCTGGCGTCTGCGTCGGGGCCGGTGTCACGGCGCCTTCGGTGAGCGTCTCGGCAAGCATGTAGGCCTGCACGCCGTTGCGCTCGACCAGCGCCCACCGTCCGCTCGTCGCGATCAGATCGACCTGCAGCCCCGCCTTCACCTTGACGAACTTCGAGGACGTGTCCGCGGACTTGTAGGCCTTCGTATCCTGATTCACCGTGACGGGCGTGGTCACGGGCGCCGCGGTCAACGCGGGTGTCTCGACGGGCGCCGCCGTGGCCGGCACCGACTGAAGGTACTTCGTCTTGATGAACGCCTGCACGCCGTTGCGCTCGATCATCGCCCAGCCGCCTTTTGTGGCGATCACCTCGACCTCGAGACCCTTCTTCACCTTCTTCGACTGGGAGGATGTGCTCGCCTTTTTGTAGACCTTCGTATTCGATTTGATCACGGCCGGCTCTGCCAGCGCGCTCAGCGCAAGCAGCAGCGCCAACACTATGACGATGATGCGCCTCCACAGTAAATGTTTCATAAATACCTCCGGATATTACAAAAGTATTTCATTCTGTGAAGGAAGTATATCACAACTGTGGGGATTTGTCAAATGCATCAGCCGATCATGCGCCGAAGCGCGTTCATATGGGCTTCGCCGTAGAGCCCTGTCAAATGGCTGAGCAGCATCCCGCGCGAGGCCTCGACGGTATGCTCCTGCATGGCGTCCACGAACTTTTCGCCCAGGTACACATCCGTCAGGGCATAGCGCGCCACGCCCCAACCGTATGTGCGGCCTGCGGCGTCGCGGTCATAGTCGAAATCCGCGGCGAGCATCAGGCAGTCCATCTGTATGCGCGTGACGGCGGTCTCTGCGGCTGACTTTGAAAGCCCTGCCCGGGCGCGCAGCTCGCGCGACGAGAGCGTCTTCTCGCCGGCGAAGGCCTCCCGGAGACGCGCCTCGCCGCGCGTGATCATGCCCTCGTCCGTCATGGTGTCGAAGTCGCCGCCGTTGCGGCGCACGTTGGCCAGCTCCCCGTACCATTCGGGCGTGATGAACACCGCCCTTCCGCCGAACAGCTTGGCGTAGACCAGTCCCGCGCGTATCGCTGGTCCCTTCCATTCCCACGGCCCGTCCACGCCGCGCGCGAACCACACCTCCGGGGCGATGTGCTCCTCCAGCGAGAAGCCGGGCACGCCGTTTCGGAAGAACGGCAGTATGCCGACCTCGCGCGTGTACGCCACCAGGTCGTCCAGACACTTCACAGGCGCGCGCCTGTCATCCATGTGGGACACCTCCCTTCCATGGGTCAGAGTTTACACCATGCGCGCCTGGATTGCAACCCGATCCTTCCATTTTGCGCAGCGGTATGTTATAATCCTCCCAGGGAACAGATACAGGAAGGGAGGCCCTGCCATGTCTTTGCGTTATCCCCCGACCGTGGAACGCTGGTGCGTGTTCGAAGTGTCCTTGCCCGGCCCGTCAGACGGAAACCCCTACACGGAGCAGTCGGTCTGCGCCACGTTCACGGGCGCGCAGGAGACCGTGCGCGCATACGGCTTTTACGACGGGGACGGCATCTACCGCGTGCGCTTCATGCCGTCCTTCGAGGGCGCGTACACGTTTGTTATAGAAAGCTCGTTCGCGGACGCGCAGACGGGGACGTTCGCCGTGATGCCCGCTTCGCCCGGCAACCACGGCCCGGTGCGCGTATCGGGCACGTACCACTTCGCCTATGAGGACGGCACGCCGCACTTCTCGATCGGCACGACGTGCTACGCCTGGACGCATCAGCCGGACGCGCTGGTCGAGGAGACGCTTGCGACGCTTGCCGACAGCGCGTTCAACAAGATACGCTTCTGTATACTTCCAAAGCACTACATACACAACTTCAGGGATCCGGTGACCTTCCCGTGGGAGGGCACGCCCGTGAGCGTCGAAGGCCTTGACGAGCAGAGCTTCCTGGACGGCAGCTGGACACCCGTGCGCCCGAACGAATGGGACTTCACACGGTTCGTGCCCGAGCACTTCAGGCGCATCGAAAGGTGCATCGAAAGGGTCATGGCGCTTGGGATCGAGGCGGACCTGATCGTCATGCACCCTTACGACCGCTGGGGCTTTTCGAAGATGACGAAGGCGCAGGACGACCTGTACTGGAAGTACGTCGTCGCGCGCTTTGCCGCCTACCGCAACGTCTGGTGGTCGCTCGCCAACGAGTACGACCTGATGGCGGCGAAGGCCCCGGAGGACTGGGAGCGCTACGCCGCGATACTCACGGAGCGCGATCCCTACAGGCACCTGCGCTCCGTGCACAACTGCCTGCACCTGTACGACTTCACGCGCCCGTGGGTCACGCACTGCAGCGTACAGCGCGTGGACGTGTACAAGTCCTGCGAGCTGGTGGACCAGCTGCGGCAGCGCTACGGCAAGCCCGTGGTCATGGACGAGATCTGCTACGAGGGCGACATCGACCAGGGCTGGGGCAACATCACGGGGCAGGAGCTCGTGCGCCGCTTCTGGGAGGCGACGGTGCGCGGCGGCTATGCAGGCCACGGCGAGACGTTCCTGCACCCGGACGACATACTCTGGTGGTCGCACGGCGGCACGCTGCACGGGGAGTCCGGCGCGCGGCTCAGGTTCCTGAGGGATTTCATGGCGACGCTGCCCACGTGCGACATGCGCCCCGCACAGGCGAGCTGGGACGTGCCGTGCGCCGTGCCGGAGGGCGAGGTCATGCGCGCGGATCCCTCCTTCCAGCTGCACTACTTCGGCTTCTTCCGCCCTCGCTTCAGGGACTTCACGCTGCCGGAGGGCGCGCGGTATTCGGTCCAGGTGATCGACACGTGGAACATGACGGTGGAGGACCGCGGCATGCACGAGGGGCGCGTGCGCGTGGAGCTGCCCGGGAGGGAGTACATTGCGGTGTGTCTTAGGGCAATTCGGAATTAAGAATTCGGAATTCGGAATTGAATGCCTTTATCATACGATTTGAAAGGAGATGACCTTCTTTGGACTGGACTTATTCTACGCCTGAGGAGTGCGGCGTGAAGAGCGCCGGGCTCATTGCGTTCCTGCGGGACATGCAGGAAAAGCGTCTTCACATGCACGCGCTCATGGTGCTGCGCCACGGCAAGCCGATCGCGCAGGCGCGCTTCGCGCCCTGGGACGAGGCGCAGCCGCACATGCTCTACTCCCTTTCGAAGAGCTTCACATCCACGGCCGTCGGATTCGCCGTGCAGGAGGGACTCCTGCGCACGGACGACCGACTGGTCAGCTTCTTCCCGGAGTACTTCCCCGCGCCGCCGTGCGAGAACATGCAGAAGATCACGGTGAAGCACCTGCTCACCATGAACACGGGCCACGAGGTCGAGCCCATGCTGATGGGGCCGGACTGGGAGGGGAACTTCCTGCACAGCTACGTGCCGCACGAGCCCGGCACGCACTTCCTCTACAACACTGCGGCGACATACATGCTTTCGGCGATACTGCAGAAGGTCACGGGCCGCAAGCTGATCGACTATCTGCGCGAAAAGCTGCTCGCGCCGCTCCACATGAGTGGGGACATCTGGTTCGAGGAATCGCCCTCGGGCGTGGCGGCGGGCGGCTTCGGCCTGAACGTGCGCGTGGAAGACATCGCAAAGCTCGGGCAGTTCTATCTGCAGAAGGGCATGTGGGAAGGAAGGCAGCTGCTCGACCCCAAGTGGATCGAGGCCGCGCAGACGCCATGGTCCGACAACTCCGCAAACGACCCGTCCACGCCGGACTGGCGCGCGGGCTACGGGTACCAGTTCTGGATGTGCCGGCCGGAGAAGGTGTTCCGCGGCGACGGCGCGTTCGGACAGTACTGCGTGATACTGCCGGAGCAGGACATGGTCGTCGCCATCAATTCGGGCGTCAGGGACATGCAGGCGGTGCTCACCTCGCTGTGGGAGAACGTGCTGCCCTGCGTGGGCGACGCCGAGGCGCCCGGCGCGGACGCGGACGCGCTCTCGCAGGCGCTCAGGGCCCCTGTCACGAGGGCGGACTGGGAGGAGAATGGCGAGGCCGCCGAGCCGCCCGTACCCGACCCAGCCTGGTACGGCGAGTACGACGTTTCCGAAAACGAGGGAAAGCTCGAGAGGATCGGCGTGAGCGCGCAGGGCCTCGTGTTCACGGTGAACGGAAAGCCCGCGCGCATACCGCTCGACCGCGACCAATGGCAGGCCTGCACGGTCGAGGGCGCCCTTGACACGTTCCCCAGCCGCCACGCAGGCCTGTACCGCGACACCGCCGTGCGCGCGGCGCGGCAGGGCGACAGCCTGCGCATGCATTTCTGCCACACGGCGACGCCGTTCGAGGATGTCATGACGCTGCGCTTCACGGCGCACGGCTTGACGCTCGAAGGGCACAGGAACGCGGGCTTCGCGGACGCGGGATACAAGCTGGTCGGCGTGCGCGAATGAGGGAAACGGACCAACGGGGGACTGTCTCGCGTTGAAACAGTCCCCCGTTTTTCGGATAAATGACATCGTACGCGAGGAACGGAGTACGGCACCCGGGAGGTCACGCGCCTCCGTAGCGGCGGCCTCCAGGCCGCCACGTCCCCGTAAAGGCCACGGCAGATCGTACGCCATGTACGGCGTCCGGGAAGCCGCCCCACCGTAGTGGCGGCCTCCAGGCCGCCACGTCCCCGCACATCGCCAGCAGATCGCGCAGGCGTCTCCCCCGCCATCCCGCCCTGCATACAGATATGCAATGCGGCAGGCATTCGTGCCTGCCGCAAATGGCTTCGCGGGATATCCATCCCTTCCCCGCCTCGCTTATCCCCACAGCGCGTGCATCAGCTGCGGATACGCGTCATCCACGATCTTCGCCATGCGCAGCATCAGCTCGACCATCACGCGGCCGACCGTCTCCTGGTTGATCAGCGCGTCGATCTCGACGTTTATGTCGCCGTCATCGTGCAGCGTGAACTTCGTCCAGCGGAACGTGTTGTTGATGTCGTTGATCGCCTTGAGCACCTCTTCGCGCTTCTCCTCCGACGCGACGGCCAGCTTGAATATGCGCAGGCCGGCGCTCTTTTCGTTCGCGTCGAATATCACGGCGACGTCATAGCGGTTGTTCTGTTTCCCGGTGAAGCCGCACACGACGAGGCTCGAGCCGTTGTCGATCTCGCGTGTGTTATGGTACTTGATCTGTGCGCGGTCGCACTCCGCCATAAAGGCGATGGCTGTGTCGAGCATGACGCTACCTCCTGGGATCTTATATGTGATAAAACGATCGACGGTCTATTTTGGACGAATGCGCAAACGACAAAGTTCCCGCCCGATCTGCGCAATCGTCGGCTTCATCGAACATTCCGCGAATGTTCGGGATGAACGGTCGGATCAACAACTGTCGCGCGGACGCGGCCTGCCGCGTCCCTGCGGGGGACTGACGTGACGTGCCTCGAACGCGAATCCCGTCACGCTTCCGTCGACCGGGCGGACGCCATGAATGGCGTCACTACGGGACAACAATATCCTCATACTACAGCCACACAGCAAACTCCAACTGTTCACTGTTAACTGTTAACTGTCAACCGCCCGCCTCCATCCCGCCACGCCCCTCAAACTCCTAACTCCTAACTCCTAACTCCTAACTCGTCCCCCCGCCGCTTCCCTGGCCAGCTCCGCGTTGCTGTAGGCGCGCTCGCCGGTGACCTCGCGCAGCACGCGTATCCACGCGGGGATGTCCGTGCGCGCCTGCTCGTCCGGCAGCTCGATCTCCAGCACCGCGCGGTCCGTCCAGAACGGATAGATATCGACTTCGAGCAGCTGCCCCATGTACGGTATGCGGTAGCGCACCTTGATGATGGGGCGGCGCTCCGGGTCGGCTTCGGCGATGAGCGCCTCGTACTCCTCCCTTGAGATCTCGGCCTCGTCCTCCATGCAGCTCATGAAGTCGATCCTGCGCTTGAACGTGCGCGTGAAGTGCTCTCCGTCGTCCGTGACGATGCGGCGCACCCGCCTGGTCTCGCCCTCCGGTGCGGCCAGATAGGTCTGCGTCACGCGCCAGATCACGCATCCCCGCTGCGACGCGAGCGCCGCGCGGTCCGGCATGGCGATCAGATACTTGCGCTCGATCTCGCGGCCATCGTTGCTCATGGTACTTCCTCCTCACTCACCCGTCACGGGAACGGTATGTGGCGCGTGTCGGGCGCGGCCAGCCTCGACTGCAGGTTCCACGATATGATGCTCAGCGCCGCCCAGCCGTCTTCCGTCACGGCGACGTCGGAATCGGGCGCGACGCCCGGCACGGAGTCGACGCCGTGTCCGTAGGCGTACAGCGTGCCCTCCGGCGTCTCGATCTCGCGGTAATACGGATCGTCCATATAGCTCATCGCCAGGTCGGCGGCCTTCACGCCCCGTATCTCCCCGAGCGGCAGACAGGGCACGTTCAGGTTGTAGATCTCGCCGCGCGGCAGCGGATGTTTCCGCATCCACTCCGCCACATTGAGCGCGATATGCGCCGTGGCCGCGAGGTCCTCGTGGTCTCGGCCCAGCACGGACACGGCCAGCGCCGGCGCGCCGGACTGCGAAGCCTCCGTCGCGGCGGCGACGGTGCCGGAGTATATGCATGCGCCGCCCATGTTCGAGCCGTTGTTGATGCCGCTTATGACCATGTCGACATCCCTTATCAGATAGAGGCCCAGCCGCGCGCAGTCCGCGGGCGTGCCGTCCGCAGCCAGCGCCGTCTCGGCGCCGGTCATGTGCATGCGCTTGACGCCTATGCCCCTGCGCAGCGTGATCGAATGGGACGCGGCGCTGCGCTCGCCGTCCGGCGCGCAGACGGACACGCGGTGCCCGCGCCTGACCGCCTCGTCGATCAGCGCCTGAAGGCCCGGCGCGCCAAAGCCGTCGTCGTTGGTCAGCATGATATGCATGTCTCTTCTCCTTATCTGAACAGCGCGTCGAATGCACGCGCCTGTCGGCGGTATTCCCGCTCAAGCCGCATCCATTCCTCCAATACGGCGCGCGTGGTCTCCTCGCGCATGAGTATGCGCACGACTTCCTCGACGTCCCGCACGAACGCGGGCAGCATCGCCCTCTTCCCGCCGCGCGCCAGCGGACAGACGGCCGCGGCGCGCGCGTCCGTGCGCACGCCTATGCTCCCGTCCTTCCTGACGAACGGCGTCAGCGGGAATATGCGGCAGAGCAGAGGCCGCGCGTCCCGGTCGCACGGGCCGTCGCACATGAGCATGGGCGCGGTCGGCGCGGGCACGACATGCCCCCAGGACACGTCTTCAAGCAGCGCGTCCTCGCCCGGCAGCAGCCAGACCCCGCCCTGCCCGTCCTCGTCCGCAGAGCAGCACGCCGCGCCGCAGCGCGATCCGCAGTCGAACGCAAGAGGGGTGGAGGGGATGGCGGCGCGGGCGCGTATGATCGTTTCGATGATATCTGTCATAGTACTTAGCATGATTTTTGATCCGGATCTATCCCCGTTCCATCGCCAGTTCCAGCGCCTTCCTCCCGACCTCCGTCGCCATCCTCGACCCGGCGCCGCCCTGCTCGATCACCACGGCCACGGCGTAGGGGTGCGCCGATTCGCGTATGAAGCCCACGAACCAGGCGTTCGTCTCCACGGTCTTGTCGTCGCTGGTCTCGGCGGAGCCGGTCTTCCCGCACACGGTCACGCCTTCGATGTTCGCGCGCGTGGCGGTGCCGGAGGTCACGGCGGTGCGCATGCACTGCGCGACGGACGCCGCGGTCTCGCCGCGCATCACGTTGACGGAGCCGTTCGAGCCGCCCATGCGCACGACCAGTCCGGTGTTGGACACGACGCGCCTGACGGTCCAGGGTTCGATCATGGTACCTCCGTTCGCCACGGAGGCTGCGATCATCGCCATGTGCATGGGCGTGACCAGCACCGTGCTCTGGCCGATGCCCGCCCAAACCAGGTCTGACATGTTGTTCGATCCAGACGGGAAGCGGCTCGTGCTCAGCGTGAAGTCGCTCAGGCGCAGGCTCTGTCCGAAGCCCATGCGCGCCGCGGTCGCGCCCAGCCGCCCGAAGCCCAGCTGGTAGGCGAGCTTTCCGAAGGTGACGTTGCAGCTCTTTGCGAACGCGCGTTCCAGCGACACGGTGCCGTGCGCCTCACGCCCCAGACAGACGATGCTGCCGCCCTCGTATTCCCACGTACCGGCGCAGCTGAAATACTGCCCGGCGAGGTTCGGGTCGTTCTCCAGCGCGGAGGCCAGCGTGACGATCTTGAACACGCTGCCGGGCGTGTACAGGCCCTGCAGGCATCGGTTCATGAAAGCGGTGTCTTCGGCGGAGGATACGTCCAGCGGATCGTAGTTCGGCATGGAGACCATGGCGAGCACCTCGCCCGTCTTCCAGTTGAGCACGCACACGGCGCCCCGGTAGCCCGACGGGAACGCCTGCGCCAGTTCCACCGTCATGGGCGCGTCTATCGTCAGCTCGACCGTGTTGCCGCGGCGGGACTTTCCGTTGAGCAGCGCGCTCAGGCGCTCCAAAAGTGAATCGGAGATGTCCAGGAGCTGCGCCGAATGGAAGCTCTCCACGCCCGTGCCGGACATGCCCCTGTCGTCGCCCACCGTCGTCGCCAGCGCGCGCCGTGCGAACGCGTTGGAGATATAGGCGCGCTCGCCGTCCTTCGTGGTCGCCAGCACGTTGCCGTTCCTGTCGACGATGTCGCCGCGCTGCGCGCTGGTCGCCCTCAGGCGCGTATTGCGGCTGGACGAGGCCCAGATCGCGCCCTGCTCGAACACCGTGAACGAGAACCAGCCCGCCAGCATGATGAACGCGATGACCACCGCCGCGCCCACAAGGCGCATGTTCCTACGAAGCTCCTTCACAGCGCCACCTCCTCGCGCAGCGCCAGCTGGTCTATGTCGCGCGTCTCATCCCGTGCGTTCATGCCCGTGATGCCCAGCAGCATGCCCATCGAGAAGAACGTGCTCACCAGCGAAGAGCCGCCGTAGGATATGAGCGGCAGCGTCACGCCCGTCAGCGGCAGCAGCTTCGTGTTGCCGCCGACGATCAGCATGGTCTGGAGGCCCAGCAGCACCGAAAGCCCGAACGCCGTCAGCGAATGGAAGCTCGTGCGCGCGTTCATGGCAGCGACCAGGCCGCGCAGTATCACGATCACGTAAACGGCCAGCAGGCAGGTGGCGAATATCAGGCCGAACTCCTCCGTGAGCGAGGCGAATATGAAGTCCGAATGATACAGCGGTATGTTGCGCGGACTGCCCAGCCCCAGCCCCATGCCGAAGAGGCCGCCGGAGCCTATCGCGATCAGCGACTGTATCAGCTGGTAGCCCGTGTTCTCCGGGTCCACCCAGGGGTTCTGCCATATGGCGATGCGGTCGCGCACGTATTCGAACGACCTGTAGGCGATCACCGCCGCGCCCGCGCCCATGCCGAGCCCCGCCAGCGTCAAAAACGCGTTCGACGTGGCGGCGTAGAACATGGATACCGTCGTCAGAAAATAGAGCAGCAGCGCGCCCAGGTCCCTCTCGCTCAGCAGCACGGCGCAGCAGGCGGCCGCGAAGGCGAGCGTAGGCAGGCAGCGCAGGAAGCGCGGACGGTTCGAGAATCCCGCCGCCAGCACCAGTATCAGCACGGGCTTCATGAACTCGGAGGGCTGCATCGTGAGCACGCCGGGCACGATGGTGACCCAGTTGCGCGCGCCGTTCTTCTCCGCGCCCATCACCCACGGCGAGGCGAGCGCCGCCAGGCAGAGCAGCGCCAACGGCAGCGCCAGCTTCTTCCAGTGCCTGAACAGGCGCATGAAGCCCACGCCCGCGAACATGGCGACGATGCCCGCGGCGGAATAGATCGCCTGTGTGCGCGGCGTGACCTCGGACCGCGCGATGGCCGAAAGCGTGATGATGCCGACGGAATCCAGCAGCAGCGTGAGTATCAGTATCGCGCGGTCGACTGGCCAGAGCTTTCCCAGCAGGTTCGTGACCAGCATGGTGGAAAGCGGCAGCGCGGCCGAAAGCATCAGGCACTGTGCGCTGACATGGCCCGTGCGAAACGCGACCACCGCCATGCAGCTGCACTGGAACAGCATCACCGCCGAGAGGAGCAGGCGCGTGTTCGTGCGCATCAGGGCGCGGCGCATGCTTGCGACTTTGGACATGGAAACTCCTTTGTGATAATTCGGAATTCTCAATTCTGAATTTTTTCCCAGATCATGATCCAGGATCCTTATTCTCTCCCATACGGATCATCATACGCATCATCCCCCGTCCCATCCTCATCCACGCCGAACAGATCCCCTTCAAATATCTCGCGCGGGTCCCGGTGCCGCGGGAACGGGTTTGGCCGCGCGTCCTGCGTATCCGCGTCGAACGCGTCGGCGAAGTGCAGCACCAGCATGAGCTTCACGTCGCCCAGTACCACGCTGCCTCCGTCCGACAGCGTCACCTCGCGCACGGGCCGCCCGGCGGCGTCCAACAGGCGCGAGCCCGCGTGGTTGCGTATGTGGAAGCCCTTGTCATCCAGCCTGAAGTAGGCGTGGCGGCGGCGCACCGAGCGGTCCCGTATGCGCACGTCCGCACGCGCGGAGCCGCCGATCATGCCCTCGCGTATCACGGGATAGCGCATGCCGGCGTGTATGCGCCCCGCGGGCTCCAGCACGACCAGCTCGCCGCTCAGCCCCGTCAGCGGCACCAGTCGCCTGAGTCTCGCGGCGCGGCGGCTGTCTTCTATGGCGCCGTACGCCGCACGCAGCACGATCACCAGCATCACGGCCACAAAGAAGTAGCGCGCCGTCAGCGCGAGCAGTTCATAGGCCTCCGTAGGCATGCGCGGCGCACCTCCTTTGCATAAATCACCATTATACATTATACACAAAAATGGGCCCGTGCGCAATCGACAGGCCCGGATATAACACATTCATCATAAATGCACATTCGCCCGTTCGGTTGACGGACCGCCGCTTTCGCCGTATAATAGAGTCGAACAGACCCATCGACTTACCCATGGGAGGGCTTCATGATCCACGGAAACATCACGGGCATACGCCAGAGCGTGCTGGACGAGCTCGAACGCCTGCTCGACGCGGAGTTCGGGCGCGAGCAGTTCCTGCCGGACAGGCTTTTGAGCCTGCTCGTGCGCTATACGGACCTTCTGAACCGCGAGATGCTGGTCTATCTGAGCCGCGACGGCGAGGTGCTGGAGATCGCCATAGGCTCCATAGGCTCCATCGCGCTGCCGGAGCTGCACCTGCGCAGGAACCCGGACAGGCTGAGCGGCTTTCGGTGCATACACACGCATCCGGGCGGGGACGCGCGCCTGTCGTCGGTCGACCTGCAGGCACTGAGACTGCTGCGCTTCGACGCCATGTGCGCCGTGGGCGTGGCGGACGGGCTGTGCACCGGCATCGCCGCGGCGTTCCTGGGCGAGATGGAGTACGACAACTTCTCCATCGTGATGAAGGGGCCGGTCAAGCCGGGCCGCATACCGCAGCAGCTCTGGATGCGCGAGATCGAGGTCTCCGAGGAGCGCGTGCAGAAGGCGATACAGGAGGGCGGCATCGTCGAGGAGGTCGAGAAGGTCATGCTGATCTCGACCGACAGCGAGGATTCGCTCGAGGAGCTGGCGGGGCTGACCGAGACCGCCGGCGCGATGGTCATCACGCGCGTGCTGCAGAACCGCCAGCGCCCGGACCCTTCCATGTACATCGGCACGGGCAAGGCGGAGGAGCTCGCGCTGACGTGCCAGGCGCTTGAGATCGACCTGGCCATCATCGACGACGAGCTGTCCGGCCATCAGCAGCGCAACCTCGAAGCGGCGCTGGGCGTGCGTGTGATCGACCGCACGCAGCTGATACTGGACATATTCGCGCAGCGCGCGCAGTCCGCCGAGGGCAAACTGCAGGTGGAGCTCGCGCAGATGAAGTACCGCCTGCCGCGCCTGGCGGGGCAGGGCACGGCGCTCTCGCGCCTGGGCGGCGGCATAGGCACGCGCGGCCCCGGCGAGACGCAGCTGGAGGTCGACAGGCGGCGCATACACCACCGCATAGACGACCTGGAGGGCGAGCTGGCCGAGGTCAAGAAGCACCGCGAGCTGCGCCGCGCGCGCCGCGCGAAGGAGGGGCAGGTCACCGTGGCGCTGGTGGGCTATACCAACGCCGGCAAGTCGACGCTGCTCAACGCGCTGGCGGACGCGGACCAGCTGGTCGAGGACAAGCTGTTCGCCACGCTGGATCCCGTGATGCGGCAGGTGGCGCTGCCGGAGAACCGCACATGCCTGATGGTCGACACGGTCGGCTTCATACGAAAGCTGCCGCACCAGCTGGTCGACGCATTCCGCTCGACACTGGAGGAGGCGGTGTTCGCGGACCTGCTGGTCGTCGTGAGCGACGCCGCAAGCCCCTATTATGCGCAGCAGCGCGCGACGGTGTTCCAGGTGCTCAACGACCTGGGCGCTGCGGACAGGCCCATCATCGAGGTGATGAACAAGGTCGACGCGCTCAAGCCGGACGCGGTGTTCGACCCGCCGGACGCGCTGCTGATCTCCGCCCGGGAGGGCCGGGGCCTCGAGGCGCTCAAGGCGCGCATCGCGAAGCTGATCGGCACGATGCGCCGCCCCGTGGAATTCGTGATACCGTACAGGCTGGGGAACCTGCTGTCGCTCATCCATGAAAAGGGCCAGGTGCTCGAGGAGGAATACCTCGCGGAGGGCACGAGGGTGAAGTGTCTGCTGGATGCGGCGACGGAGGAGCGGGTGAGGAGAGAAATGGGGAGGACGGGGTGAGTTAGGAGTTTATCTACGATCGTGCCACCATGCATGATCAGGCTTGCTTTCTCGAGACGTTCCCTTACGTCTACAAAGATCTGCTCGCGTCGATATAAGCTGTTCGAATTTCACAAAAACAATCTGCAATCCTATTCAAAATGTACCGACAAGACACCCCATTGATGCATCTCCGTAATGGCAAATGATAGACAACAGCAAAGCGAAACCCGTCACTCTCCCACTTCGGGATACCTGATCGGGTCCCCGCTCTCTTCCCACATCCTCTTCATGTCCTCAAGCGCCTCCGGGTCCACCGGCACGTGGCGGTAGTAGTACTCCCTGTCCGCCTCGGTGATGCTGCGCAGTACCCTGCACGGGTTGCCCGCGGCCACGCACCATGCGGGCACGTCGCGCGTGACCACGCTGCCCGCGCCGATCACGGCGTTGTCGCCTATGTGCACGCCGGGCAGTATCACGGTGTTGCCGCCGATCCACACGTTGTCGCCAATGGTCACCTCGATGCCGTACTCATAGGCGGTGTTGCGCGCCGCCGGATGTACGGGGTGTCCCGCGGTGTAGATCGCCACGTTGGGGGCCATCTGGCAGTTGTCGCCTATGCGCACGGGCGCCACGTCGATGATCGTGCAGTTGTAATTGGCGAAGAAGTTTTTGCCCACGTGTATGTGGCTTCCGTAGTCGCAGTAGAAGGGCGGATTCACGAACGCGCCGTCCGACGTGCCGAACAGCTCCTTCACCACGGCTCCGATGCCCTCGAAGTCCGCACGGTCCATGAAGTTGAGCTTTTGCAGAAGCGCGCGGCACTTCTTCTGTTCCGCCATCACATGCTCGTCCGAGATGTAGAGTATCTGGCTGTCGCGACGTTCGATGTTGTTCATTTTATTTGCTCCTGTCTGTTCACTTTTCGAGCCATCCGTCCAGCACCTTCACGAGGTCCTCGAGCACCTCGGGCTTCCCCTCGTTGAATATCTCGTGCCTGAGGCCGGGATACATCTTCGACGTGACGAAGGCGCTGCCGCGCGTCTCCATGTTCTTCACGGCCGCGTCGAAGCCGGCGCGGTCCGGGGCGCAGGGGTCGTCCTCGCCGGACATGAAGTGCACGGGCAGGTTGCGGCGCACGGTGTTGTGCGTGTCGTAGGCGGCGCGCATCAGGTTGAGCAGCGCGCGGTAGCCGTTGATCGTGAACGGGAAGCCGCACAGCGGGTCCGCCTCATAGGCGGCGACGTTCTCCCTGTTCACGGAGAGCCAGCCGAAGGGCCCGTCCTCCGGGAAGCGCTTCGCGAAGCCGCCGTTGACCAGCTTGTCGAGCGTCGCGCTCTTGCCGTGGCTGCCGTGCACCGCGGCCGCGGCCGTGGTCATGGCAAGGCCCGCGCCCACTGCGTTGTTCTCGCCGGGGCTGCCGGACACGACCAGCCCGTCGATGTCGCGGCCGTAGATCGAGGCGTACTCGCGCACCGCGAGCGAACCCATGCTGTGCCCCAGCAGGAACAGCGGCAGACCGGGGTATTCGCCGCGGAAGTATTCGGTCACCTGGTGCAGGTCCTTGACCAGCCCGCGCCCGCCGTCCTTGTAGAAATAGCCCAGGTCGTCCGGCGATTTGACCGAAGCGCCGTGGCCGCGGTGGTCATTGATGATGGACGCATAGCCGTGCCCGGCCAGGAACTCCATCAGCGGGAAGTAGCGCTCCTTGTGCTCGGCCATGCCGTGCGCCAGCTGCACCAGCGCCTTGGGGCCGTCGGGCGCAAGCTGCGCGACGCTCAGGGAAAGGCCGTCGTGTTCCGAAACGAGCGAAAATATCTTTATGTCTGCCATGAAAATGCCTCCCTCCGCGTGTGCGATAAATGTTTATTTCGTTACATACAGTTTACCACGTCGGGGAAGGCAAGTCAACAAGCAACTTTGAAAGAACGCCCCGCCCTTCGTTCGCGTGAAGGGCGGGGCTGTCATCTGCCGTCAGGACACCTACGCGGCTTCGCCGTCCTCGGCGGGCCTGTCCCACGTCACGGCGTTGCTGTACATGGCGATGACCGGCTGGGCGACCAGGGACAGCTCTCCGTCGACGGTGTATTCGTCGACGTGTTCATAGGCATATTGGCTGAAGCCGGGGTTCGCGCCCTCCGCGGCACAGATGTACATGCCGTCTTCATCGGGCGTGAACGCCGCGGCGTCCGCGCCGTCGACCGGCGTCAGCTGTCCGTCGTCCTCCACCGCGTACCATTGGAAGCTTTCCGCCGTGCCGGAAACGTGCGCTTCGATCGCCGCGCCATCATCGGACAGCGCCGCCGTGACGCCGTTCAGGTGGTCGTCGGTCCATATGTCCCCGTACCAGCGCTCAAACTGCGCTTCGTTGCCGGCGATCCACACCGCGGCGGACCTGTCAAAGTGGTTCCCCCACAGTGCCTCGTTCATCGCCTCGGCGGCGGACAGCCTGTTCGTCAGCGCCGGCACCGCCTCATTGGCCTGCGTAAGCGCATCGCGGAACACGGTACGGTTCAGTTCGCTCATCTCCGCGACGAAATCGCCCTTCGTCAAAAGCTGCACGGCCCATATGTTGTTGTAGTGCCCGAATTCGCGCCCGGGCTGGCTTGCGCCCACCTTACTCACCAACAGCCCGCCTTCGGGGAAGCATATGTCATAGTCCCAGGCCGGGCCCCTGCATATGGGGCCGAAGCCGTCGTCCTCCAGGTCGGCATAGAAGTAAGCGCTGCCGTCGAACATGTCCACATTGCCCACGTAGCAGTCGAGCAGGTACTGCCTGGCCCACGAGCCCATGTCGATGTAATCCGAATAGCACAGGCCCTGTGCGTTCACGCCGCTTTCCGAATACAGCGCGTCCTCGAACGCCTGCACGTACATGGCGATGTCCTGCACTTGTTCCTTCGTGGCAAGCTCGGGCTCCTTTATCGTGAATTGTACGCCCCTCTTTGTGACGAACCACGAGGCCTCGTCCTTATAGTAGAAGTCTATCTCCAGCAGGAACCCGCCCGGCTCCTCCTCGGCCTCGTCCGCAAGCGCGTATCGGTACGCGCGTACCCCCGCCTGTATCGCCGGGTCGTCCGCGTCCTCCCCGTTCACCTCGCCCTCTTCGGACTTGCTTTCGTCGTTCTTCGCCTTCTCGATGTCGACGCGTGCGGAGCCGACCTCGGCGGCCTCCGTGAGCATGTACACGCCCCTGTAGGCGCCGTCCAGATAGAGGTCGACCAGGTCCGTCTGCAGCGCGGAACTGCCGCCGATCGCCTCGTCCAGCTGATATACGAAATAGTTCTGTATGCCCGCCCTGTCGGAGCGATAGCTGCCGTCGGCAAAGCGCGACAGCACGTTGTTCGAAAGCAGGCACCACTTCTTCGCCTTTCCGGCGCCTTCGATCAGCTCGTCCTTCTCCGTAAGTGTGATGTTGTACGGGCGCTTCTCCCCGGAGGCGACCCAGGACGTGTTGCCGCGCCCCTTGAGCCTGCTGAGTTCGTATTCCTTCATCGACCCGTCAAGCTGTATGACCGTGAGCTGGCCGGGCAGGCGGTTCTCCTTATCGCCATGGATATACGCCGTGGCCGATGCGTACTCCTCCGGCAGATCCGTCGCGTCCAGCGCGATATGGAACGAGGGCAGCTCCGCGGACCGCATCAGCTCGACCTCCAGCGTCCCGTCCGCCGTCTCGACGCACAGCGGATAGGTCTTGCCGGGCGCCATGTCGCCGAACAGCGCGCCCATGTCCCAGACGTGCCACTCCGCGTCCTCGGGCTCTATGCGCGCGCCCTCGACCGTGCCCGTGAGCGCGGCGCCCTCGGACACGCGCAGGCACAGCGCGGCAAAGTCCGCGCATGACGGCAGCAACAGATATGTCCGCTCGCGGGCCTCCTGCGTACTGACGACGATCTCGCCGGATGCGGCCGTGGCGATAAGGCAGCTGACCGGGGCCTCCTCCGCTGACGCGGCGGCATATGCCGGCATGACGGACAAGAGCGCACACGCCAGACAGATCACGATCCTTCTGAACATATCTTCCCTCCTCTGAAATCAACAGGGAGACGGCTTCCGCGGAACGGTCCGTCTCCCGTGACCAACGCCGTCTGCATGACGGCCTTCGCAACACATGGCTCCCGCAGCGGCGGCCCCGAGGCCGCCGGCCCTCCGTATCTGCGCAGGCCCTACAGCTTGGAATACCCGTAGCTGTTGGCCAGCGCGTCAAGCGGCAGGCCCCGCCTGCACCACGGGCACTCGATGGCGTCGTGCGACTCGTAGCCCGGCAGGTCCTTGGGATCGAACAGGCTGCGCACGGGCAGTCCGCCCATCTGGTCGATCGTGGCGAATATCGCGGCGATGCCCACTGTCTTGCCGCCGTAGTAGTTGATGGCCTCTATGGCCGACTTGGCGGTGTAGCCCGTGGTGACCGACGCCATCAGTATCAGCACGTTGTGCCCCTTGATCATGGGCGCGGCGTTCTCGCGGAACAGCAGCTGGCTGCCCACGGTGTGCTCCGGCGTGACCACGTTCATGTCCTGGTCCTGGTTGATGTTGACGTAGCCGGCCTTGGTCATGTCGCTGGCCATGCACGCGCCTATGACCTCCGTGCCGTCCAGGCACAGTATCGTGTCGATCATGGTGTACATCTTGTATTCCTGCGCCAGCTTCTGCGCGACCTTGCGCGCCTCGGCCAGGTTGAACTTCTGCGCGGTGACGTCGATGTAGTAGTTGATGTGGCTGTGGCCCGTCGCAAAGTGCCCGCTGAAGAC
>SVGK01000209.1 GCA_015056395.1 Clostridiales bacterium | reverse complement strand
GGCTGCGATTCGATGTACAGGCAGTTCGCGCCGTACGCGATCAGCTGCGTGCCCAGCGTCACGATGAACGCGTGCAGATGCAGCTTCGCCACGCCGAAGCCGTTGATCATGCAGAACAGCACGCTCACGGCGATGGACGAGAACAGCGGTATCAGCAGGCCGAGCCCGCTCACGGGGCTCACGATGGTGGGGTACATGCGCGCCACGTAGGTCACGGACTGCACCATGGACGCCGTCACCGCGGCGGACAGGCCCAGCACGCGGCCAATGGACAGGTCGGTGCCCGCCAGCACGATCAGGCCCGCGCAGCCCAGCGCCAGTATGCCCTTCGTGGAGGCGTTCTGCAGTATGTTCAGTATGTTGCCCATGGACAGGAAGTCCGGGCGCATGATCGACACGACGATCAGTATGAGCCCCAGTATGATGAACAGCGCGTAGTTCAAAAGCAGCGTCGTGATCTTCTCGACCTTCGGGTTCGCCGCGTGCGTGCGCGCGCGGGGCTTCAGGCTCATGGAGAGTATCAGGAAGTACGCGCCGGCCGCCACGATCAGTATCAGGCCCACGAACATGACCAGCACGCTCGAGGTCATCTTCTTGTTCTCAAGCAGCGACGGGAGGCCCTCCTGATACAGCGCCAGCAGCTCCGCGTTGTCCGTCAGCGCCTGGAACGTCTCGTCGTCCACACCCAGCTCCGCCTTCGCCATGTCGAGGCGCATCGGGTCGGAGACGTCGTGGTTCATGATCAGGTCGTTGTAGTTGTCCTCGGTGACCGTCTCGTCCACGCTGGTGGCATAGGCGAAGAACTTGTCGCGGTCCTTGGAGTTGGCGACGGCCGCCTCATACGCCACGCGCGCGTCCACCGCCGCGTCCACCTTCGCCGCGTCGAGGCCCAGCCCCTTTAAGAAGGTCTTGACCTTGTCCGCGCCGATCTTGCTCAAGTCGCCCACGGAGGTGAGCGTCGTGGGATCCTGTATGGAGGTCATGGCGTCCTTCTTCGAGACGCCCATCATGTCCGCCGCGTTGTCGTATATGCCGCGGCCGCTCAGGCCATAGGCGAACAGGCCGATGCCCGCGACGAGCACCAACAGCATGATGATCGAAATTATCCTCTTTTTCATGTTCGTTTCCCTCTTTAGACGTACTTTGCGGCCAGAGCCATGATGGTCTCCTGCTCGCCCGGGATGTCGCCGAAGTCCTTGCCGCGCTCCACGATGCCGGCAAGGCGGCCGTTGGACATGACCAGTATCCTGTCACAGATGCCCAGAAGCTCAGGCATCTCCGACGAGACCATCATGACGCCCTTGCCCTGTTCCGCCAGGTTCAGTATCAGCTGATAGATCTCGTACTTGGAGCCTACGTCGATGCCGCGCGTGGGTTCGTCCAGCAGCAGCACGTCCGGGTTGGTCAGCAGCCAGCGCCCTATGATGACCTTCTGCTGGTTGCCGCCGGACAGGCTCTTGATGTGCGTGCGCTTGGAAGGCGTCTTGACGTTTATGGAATCGATGACCCAATCGGTGTCCTTGTCCATCTTGCGGCCGGAGAGCAGCAGCTTTCCGTAGGCGTTCACGTTGGCGATGATGGAGTTGAACAGTATGCTCGCCTCGCCGAATATGCCCGTGGCGCGGCGCTCTTCGGTGATCAGCGCAAAGCCGTTCGTGCGCGCCTCGTCCGTGGTGGCGTTGTTGATGGGCTTGCCGCGCATGGTCACCTCGCCGCCGCCCTTCGTGAAGTAGCCGAACAGCGAGTTCAGCAGCTGCGTGCGCCTCGATCCGACCAGGCCGGCCACGCCCAGCACCTCGCCCTCGTGCAGCTGGAAGGTCACGTCGTGGCAGGTAGGCTCGTACATGCCGGAGAAGTTCTTCACGTCCAAGAGCACATTGCCGGGCTTGTTGTTCTTCGGCGGGAAGCGGTTGGTCATCTCGCGGTTGACCATCAGGCGTATGATCTCGTCCGTGGACAGCGATTTCGCGGGCTTCGTCGCCACCCATTGGCCGTCGCGCATGATGGTCACGTCGTCGGATATGCGCAGTATCTCGTCCATCTTATGGGAGATGTATATGATGCCCACGCCGTTGGCCGTCAGCCTGTTCATGATGCGGAACAGGTGCTCGACCTCGTCCTCCGTGAGCGACGATGTCGGCTCGTCCAGCACCAGTATCCGCGCGTTGTAGGAGACAGCCTTGGCGATCTCGACCATCTGCCTCTTGGAGACGGACAGCGTGCCTATGATGGCGCGCGGATCGACGTCGATCTCCAGATCGTCGAATATCTCCTTGGTCTCCCTGTACATGCGCCGCGAGTCCACCGTGCCTATGCCGGTCAGCGGGAAGCGGCCCAGGTACATGTTCTCCATGACGGAGCGCCTCAGGACCTGATTGAGCTCCTGATGCACCATCGCCACGCCGTTGTCCAGCGCGTCGCGCGGGGAGGCGAACGTCACGGGCTGCCCGTCCATCGTGATAGTGCCGCCGTCGCGGGTGTAGATGCCGAACAGGCACTTCATCAGCGTGGACTTGCCCGCGCCGTTCTCGCCCATCAGCGCGTGCACCGTGCCGGCGCGCAACTGCAGCTTCGCGTGGTCCAGCGCCTTGACGCCGGGGAACTGCTTCTCGATGTCCAGCATCTCAAGCAGGTACTGTCCCTGCGGCGCGCCCGACGCCTTGCCCAGAGTCACTTTTTGTTCGGACATGATCTCTCTTCACCACTCTTCGTCAATTAGTATTGTCGTATTTCCGCAAACAGTGCTTCCATGAAACAAACGTCTCCGGAAGCATTGTTTCCGGAAACAGGCCATCCCATTTTCGGGAAAGCCCCGGCGACAAAAAGCCACCGGGGCTTGAGGAAAAGGATCGAACGATTCGAGGCTATCAGCCGACGTTCTCTGCGGTGATCTTCGCGTAGGGGATGTACACGGAGACGCCGTCCTCGTTCAGGGTGTACTTGCTCTCCAGGCCGTCCATCCAAGTGCCGTTGATCAGGTAGTTCATCGCAAAGCGGATGTTGGCTTCGCCCATGGCGTCACCGTCCTGCTTGACGGTCGCGGTCATCTTGCCCGCGCGGATGGCCTCGTAGGCCGCGTCGGTGGCGTCCACGCCGATGACGGCGATGGAGGAATCGCCTTCGTTGCCGGTGTTGTAGCCGGACTGGTTCAGCGCCGCGATGACGCCGATGGCCATGTCGTCGTTGTTGGCGAACACGAGCTCGATCTCAGGATGCGCGGCCCAGGTGGCCAGCATCTTTTCCTGCGCCTGAGAGGAATCCCAGTTGGCGACGACCCAGTCTTCAACGACCATTTCCATGGGCACGCCCAGCGCCTCGGCGGTCTCCTGGGAGTACTGGGAACGGGCGATGGCTTCCGCATTGTTGGGCTCGCCCTCGAACTCGACGAACTGGATCTTGCCGTCGCCGTTCAGGTCGATGGACGCGGCGTCCGCGCTCCACAGGTCATACAGGATCTCGCCCTGCATGTCGCCGGCTTCGCGGGCCAGGGTGCCAACGAAGAAGGAGCCGGAATCCTTGACGACGGAATCATAGGTCTCCTCCGTCGGGGGCTTGTTGTAGAACAGGAAGGGGATGTCCGCGCCCTTGAACATGTCGACCAGCGTCTGGCCGGAAGCGACCTCCGCCAGGTTGATGATGACGAAATCGGGCTTCTCGGAGACCAGGATGTTGGCCTGCTCGATCTGCTTGGCCATGTCGTCGGCAGCGTCGTACATCTGCAGGTTGATCTTGCAGCCCAGCTCTTCGCCGACCAGGCCGGCCCACTTGTCCATGCCCTGACGCACGGAGGAGCCGTAGGTGTCGTCAAACTTCCAGACCAGCACGCGCACGTCGTACTCGTCCTTCATCTCCGCCATCGCGAACGAGCAGCAGGAGAGCGCCAGCACGAGGGCCAGCATGACTACCAGGATCTTCTTCATGGGGTTATGCCTCCTTGGTTGAATTGTATACCAGAGGGTCGTTCCCTCCAATAACCTCTCGATTTTACATTATACCATCCAGCTCACCTGATGTCAACAAAGCGCGTTCCACTTTTTTTCGACGTATCGTTCAAAACGCCTTGACGGCATGTTCGCCTTGTGCCACTTGACAAAACTGTAAGCGCGATATTAAAATAGGTACAGCCTTATAAAGGAGGATAGGACCATGGGAAAGAAAATGACATTCGCACTTTGCTTTGCGAACCGCGGCTTCATGCCCGGCGAGCTGATCTATGACGCGCGCGACGAGATGATCAAGGCCGTGACGGACGCGGGCTACGACTATATCGCTATGGACGCCTCTCTCACGCGCTACGGCGGCGTCGAGACGCGCGACGAGGGACTTCTCTATGCGAAATGGCTCAAGGAGCACGACGGGCAGTATGACGGCGTGATATTCTCCATGCCGATATTCGCCGACGAGAACGGCGCGATCACGGCGCTGCAGGACGCGGGCGTGCCGATACTGATGCAGGCCTATCCCGACGAGATCGGCAAGATGGACTTCAAGCACCGCCGCGACGCCTTCTGCGGCAAGTTCTCCGTGACGGACGTGTTCACGCAGTACGGCGTGCCGTTCACCGTGCTGAAGCCCCACGTCGTGCACCCGCTCTCCCCCGCCTTCCGGCAGAACCTTAAGGACTTCGCCGCGATCTGCCGCGTCGTCAACGGCATGAAGCGGTTCAACGTGGGCTGCATAGGCGCGCGCACGACCGCGTTCAAGACCGTGCGCTTTGACGAGATCACGCTGCAGAAATACGGCATCAACGTCGAATCCTTCGACCTGTCCGAGCTGGTATACAAGGTGGACCACAAGGCGGACGACGACGAAAAGGTGCTTGCGAAGCAGGAAGAGCTTTCCGCCTATACGGACTTTACGGGCGTGCCGGAGAAGAACCGCCTGACGCTTTCGAAGATCGCCGTGGTGATCGACGAATACATCGAGGAATACCATCTGGACGCGCTGACGCTGCGCTGCTGGAACGAGATGGAGACCATCCTGCGCGTGTGCCCCTGCGTGCTGCTGAGCGCGCTGAACGACCGCGGCATACCCGCCTCGTGCGAGATCGACATGTGCTCCGCGCTGACCATGCGCGCAATGGCGCTGGCCAGCGAACAGCCCACGGCGGTGCTGGACTGGAACAACAACTACGGCGACGACGAGAACAAGGTCATACTGTT
>SVGK01000208.1 GCA_015056395.1 Clostridiales bacterium | reverse complement strand
AGCATCCCTCTGTGAAATTTACGCAATCGCAACGTGCAGGCGTTTAGCCTCTTTTGGGGCTTAAGTTGACAGCGTTGGCCGAACGGGGAAGGCGGCGCGTCATACTGCCGCAGGATATCCGCGTTTCGGACCGTCGCTGCCGCCGCGAACGAAAGCCCCCGTAGGGACGCCATTCATGGCGTCCGCCCGGCCGGCGCTCCCGTGCGGCGCATATCGTTCGGCGTGAAAAGCATCCGCTCGTGTCATTCCGTCTTCGATGGGATGTGGCGGCTGCGATATCGAACGATCTGCCCTGCATCTCCTCCGCATTTCTCAAATCCGTCCTTGCGCCGCCGGCAAAAAACTGGTATAATCAATAATGGAGGTTGATGACCCATCCACATCCGATAGAATGTCCGGAGGCCTGCGTGATGTCCGATATGATACCCGCGTCCCGCGCCGTGGGCGAGGTGCGCATGATGGCGACGCAATTCGCCGAGTTGTATTATCAGTTCGTCAGGGAACTGCGCGAAGCGCTGGGCGACGAAGGCGCGATGAGGGTCGCGCAAAAGGCGCTCTATGCCCGCGCCAGCGAACGCGCGCGGGCGATGGTCACGAGCGCGGCCTCCGAAGGCCTCGAACGCACGCCCGAGAACATACCGAGGACCAGTGACGTGCCGTACCTCGGCTGGGACGCATCCCTCGGGCGCGACCACTGTCCCTACGGCGCCGCGTGGATCAAGCGCATCAACGCGGAACCCTGGTTCCGCCCCTACGCGCGGCTGTACTGCGACGTGACGGACACGACCATAGCGGAGGAATTCACCGGCCGCTTCTCCCACAGGCTCATAAAGAACGTGGTGCTGGGCGACGACACATGCGCGCGGACCTACTTCGAGGACGCCGCCGTGAAAGCGGGCAGGCGCACATACGCGCCGGGGGAGGACGCATGAAGATACTGCTGCTTGCGGACACGCCGGACGACATGCTCTGGGACCACCTCGACAGGCGCAGGCTGGATGGCATCGAGCTGGTCATCTCCTGCGGCGACCTACCGGCGAACTACCTGTCGTTCCTGACGTGCTTCACCAATGCGCCCGTGCTCTATGTGCACGGCAACCATGACACATCCTATGAAAGAAAGCCCCCGGAGGGCTGCGTGTGCATAGAAGACGGCGTGTATTGCTACAAGGGCCTGCGCATCATGGGGCTTGGCGGCAGCATGCGATACAAGCCCGGACCTTATCAGTACACGGACAAGGAGATGGCGCGGCGCGTGCGCAGGCTTTCCTGGCGGCTCAGGCGCGCGGGCGGCGTGGACATCGTCGTCACGCACGCGCCCCTGCGCGGCATAGGCGACGCGGACGACCTGTGCCACAGGGGCTTCGAGTCGCTCAAGGCGCTCGTGGACAGGTACCACCCCGTCTGCCTCTGCCACGGACATGTGCACAAGGAATACACCCATCAGTTCAAGCGCGAGCGCGACTACGCGGGCACGCGCGTGATCAACGCCTGGACCAGCTTCGTGATCGAGGTGGATGCGCCGCCGGAGGGTAAGCGGCGCGTGCCCAGGCGGTTCGTGATCACGTGACCTACGCTGCGGAGATGCGGAGCGCGCCTTCGTGTCGCTTCGCTTCCGAATATCACCGACCCCGTTCAAGGAGGAAGAACCATGGCTGACCGTATCGTATTGAACACCATATCCTACCACGGACACGGCGCGATCGAGAACATCGTGCCCGAGCTCACGCGGCACGGCTGCACGAAGGCCTTCGTCGCGACCGACCCCGACCTGGTGCGCTTCGGCGTGGCGGCCAAGGTCACGGACCTGATGGAAAAGGCGGGCTTTGCATATTGCGTCTATTCCGACATCAAGGCGAACCCCACCATAGAGAACGTGCAGAACGGCGTCAAGGCGTTCAAGGACGCCCAGGCGGACTGCATCGTCGCCATAGGCGGCGGCTCCGCGATGGATACCGCGAAGGCCGTGGGCATCATCATAAACAACCCGGAATTCGCGGACGTGCGCTCTCTTGAAGGCGTCGCGCCGACGAAGCAGCACGCGGTGTTTACCATCGCCGTGCCCACCACGGCCGGCACCGCAGCGGAGGTCACGATCAACTATGTCATCACCGATGTCGAAAAGAAGCGCAAGTTCGTGTGCGTGGACGTCAACGACATACCCGAGATCGCCGTGGTCGATCCGGACATGATGTCCACGATGCCAAAGGGCCTGACCGCCGCCACCGGCATGGACGCGCTGACCCACGCCATCGAGGGCTACATCACGAAGGGCCACTGCGCCATATCCGACATGTTCCACTTAGAGGCCATACGCCTGATCTCGAAGAACCTGCGCGCCGCCGTACAGAACGACCCCGACGGCCGCGAGGGCATGGCGCTGGGCCAGTATATCGCAGGTATGGGCTTCTCCAACGTCGGCCTGGGCATCGTGCACAGCATGGCGCACGGCCTGTCCGCGCTGTACGACACGCCGCACGGCGTCGCGTGCGCGATACTGTTGCCCTGCGGTCTCGAATACAACCTGCCCGCTGCGGGCGCGCGCTATCGCAAGATCGGCGAAGTCATGGAGGTCCCGGGCATCTCGGCCATGAGCGACGACGAGGCGGCCCGCGCCACCATCGACGCGGTGAAGCAGCTGTCCAAGGACGTGGGCATACCCGCCGACCTGAAGGGCATACTGAAGGAGGAAGACATACTCTTCCTGAGCGAAAGCGCTTATGCGGACGCGTGCCGTCCCGGCAATCCGCGCGACACGTCCGTCGAAGAGATCGTCGAACTGTACAAGGGCATGATGTGATGTCCCGCTGGTGAACGTGCTCCCCGGGCACACGCGCGCCCGGGGAGGTGTTTTTTCGCGCATATCCACGCCCTACTGCACAAGGAGGAAGACCGCCATGATCGACATCACGCTGCTGGGAACGGCGGCGCTCATGCCGCTGCCGGACCGCGCGCTGACCGCCGCGGCGCTCACGTGCTGCGGCAGGACCATACTGTTCGACTGCGGCGAGGGCACGCAGACGGCGGCGCGCAGGGCGGGCGTGAGCCTCATGAAGGCGGACCTGATCGCGCTGACGCACTATCACGGCGACCACATACTGGGCCTGCCGGGGCTAATTCAGACGATGTCCTGCCTGGGGCGCACGGAGCCGTTGGCCATCACGGGTCCCCAGGGGCTTCACGAGGCGATGACGCCGCTCATCGCGCTGGCGGGGCCTACGGCCTTCCCCGTGCGGCTGATCGCGCTACCGCCGGAAGGGCTTGCCATGGACGCGCTGCACGCACACTGGCCCGGGGACGCGCGGCTTAGCGCGTTTGCGACGGAGCATCGCGTGCCCAGCCAGGGGTATGCCTTCACGCTTGCGCGCCCGGGACGCTTCATGCCGGAACGAGCAAGGGCGCTCGGCGTGCCCGTAAAGCTGTGGGGCCTGCTGCAGCGGGGACAGACTGTCGAGTTTGGCGGCGTCACGGTCGCGCCGGACATGGTGCTGGGCGCGGCGCGCAGGGGCCTCAAGTTCGTGTTCACCGGGGACACGGCGTATTGCCCGTCGCTGGTTGAGGCGGCGCGCGGCGCGGATCTGATGATCTGCGAGGCGACCTACGCCCTTGACGAGCAGGCCGCGCGCGCCGAAGCGTTCGGCCACATGAACTTCCGCCGGGCGGCGCAGGCGGCCGCGCAGGCCGAAGTGGGGGAGGCGTGGCTTGCACACTATTCGCAGATGATCGAGGATCCCGAGGCGTACTTCGAGAACGTGCGGAAGGTCTTCCCGCGCGCGAGATGCGGAAGGGACGGCATGCGGAAGACGCTGAGGTTCGCAGAAGACGATCAACAATTAACAATTAACAGTTAACAGTTGACAATGAGTGGCTGCGGTTCATGGCCGATCGCCTATTTGCAACCGCAGACGAAGGCCTTTTAACGTGGAGGCCATTTGGATGCTTTGACTTCATCTCATATATCAAAAGCGCGCAGGGGACGACGGGATATGATAATCAATGGTGATAGTCAGAAAATAGGGTGACAGACGATCCACGAACAACTCATTTCGAAGTATCGGTACGCAAAAACCTCGACCGGAGCGGCGTCTTGTCGACGCCGTCTCCGTGACGTTACCTCGGATCATCCGCTGTTGTCCAACCTTGATCCCCGAGCTGACGTGACCCGTTGGATCACGCACTGTCCCAGCCACCGCGCCGCAGGCGCGGCGCGCAGCGTCCTTGACGGTTCTCCTCCTGTCTGCTAAACTATAGTTCACAGCGGCGGGAGAAGGTCCCGTTTCCAACCTCTCACCCGTCGCCGTGATCCCTTACAAGCAGACAGAAAGAGGTTCGTCAAGGATGGCGGCCGGACGAGGTGCTACGCATTTGGTTGCACGCTTTGATAAACTTTATTGGTTCGTGTGTTGTTTCACGGTCCGTCACCCCGTTTTCTGACTTATATTTATATCAAAAGCGGGCAGGGATCCGTCGTCCCTGCCCGTTCACTTATGATGCGCTCATTTCTTCATGAGGGCCGCGCCGGCGTTCCACGCCTTGCCGGCCTTCTCGCCGCCGGCGTAGTATCCGTGCTGGAACTGGTCGAATGTCAGCGCGTCCAGCTTTTCTGGATCGACCTTGCCGTTTTCGCTCAGCACGCTCTCTTCCGCCGCCACGTTTTCGATCTTGCCCACGATTGCATACATGTTCGGCGTGGAGACCACTTCAGCCAGAGAGCACTCCATGACCACCGGGAATTCCTCGATCACGGGCGCGTTCACGAATGCGCTCTTCGCGGCGTGATAGCCCGTCCGCGCGAACTTGTCCGGCATCTTGTTGCCCGTGGCGATGCCGAAGAAGTCGGCGACGTCCATGTGCGCCCTGTCGGCCAGCGCGACCGTGAAGGCCTTCGCCTTGAGTGTGTTCTGCGTGGTCTTGTGGTCCTCGTCGATGAACAGCGCGATCTTGTCCTCCGCGCAGATCATGCCCCACGCGGCGTTCATCACGTTCACCGTGCCGCTCTCGTCATACGCGGCGACCATCAATACGGGCATGGGGTACACGGCGGGCACGATGCCCAGATTCTTCTTCATAACATAACCCATCCTTTCATAAACCCTGTTGCCTTTCCGGCAGGCTTATGGTATCATACTCTGATTCGATTTACAAGTACCAACATTTATGTCAGG
>SVGK01000207.1 GCA_015056395.1 Clostridiales bacterium | reverse complement strand
CATTGATTCTTAATTCTGAATTTGAATACGCTCCCCCGCCGCATATCCCTTCCCGCAAAGCCATACGCTTCTCGCTTCCCCTCACTTCAGGCTCTTCTTTCTCACGCGGCAGAGCACGCCCTTGGGGGTGATGGTCACGACCTCGGCCCTGGCGTGTTTGCGCACGCGGTCGTACAGCCGGCCTGCGCTCAGGCTCTCGCCCAGCGTGGTGTACGGGCTGTTCGCCACGTAGCCCACCTTGCCCAGGCCGTCGAGCATGACCTTGATCGCCTCGGCGTCCACCTCGTTGTCAGGCTCCTTGACCAGCGCGACCGTCATGCCCTTCTTGAAGATCTCCAGCCCGTAGTAGTGACGGGCCCCCGCGATGGTGATGTAGACATCCTTCATGTCGAAACCCTCCGTTTCCTTTGTCGTTGGCTGTATTATACGCGAAACGAAGGGCAATAAAACGGCTTTCGGTTTTGATAACGATATGTTCGGTGTCCAATAAACCGACCTCGCGGTCATCCCTCGAAGCGGAACACCTCCTGGAGCCTGGGCTGCGCCCTGTCCGCGTCCCAAATCAGTATGTCGGCCATGTATTCGTTCCAGCGGTCCACCACTTCGCTCTCGTTCTGCACGCGCTGGGCAAAGTCCGCGCCCTGCGCGCACTCGTAGTAGCCGAACAGCTCATGGCCGTCTGCGAATATCGTGTAGTTGCGTATGCCCGCCTCGGAGAGCACCTGCTTCATCTCCGGCCATATCCGGTCGTGCCTGCGGCGGTATTCGTCCAGGCAGCCCTCCTTCACGCGGGCGCGCCATGCGTATCGTTCCATCAGTCACCCTCCCCACTCTTCATCTTAACGTCGGTATCGTTCCCATAATAGGCCATGCAGAGCATGGTCAGGTCGTCGAACTGCGGCGCATCCTTCACGAAGTCGTCCACCGCGGCGCGAACGTTCATCAGCACGCCCTCGGGCGACGCGGCCGGGTCCCTGTTCAGCGCGTCTGTCATGCGCTGCGTGCCGAACAGCGCGTTCCGGGCGTCCGTCGCCTCCGGCACGCCGTCCGTGTAGACGAACAGCCTGTCGCCCGGCGTCAGCGTGAGCTCGTACTCCCTGTACTTCACGCCCTCCATGCCGCCGATCACGAAGCCGTGCCTGTCCTTGAACAGCTCGAACGCGCCGCCCGCGCGGCGTATCGCGGGATATTCATGGCCCGCGTTGGCCGCGATCAGCCTGCCCGTGGATATCTGGAGCACGCCCAGCCACACCGTGAGGAACATCTCCTCCTGGTTGTTAAGGCATACCGCCTCGTTGGTGTCCCTGAGGATCTCCGCGGGGCCCTTGCCCATCATGGCGTTGTTCGCCAGCATGATCTTCGTCGCCATCATGAAAAGCGCCGCGGGCACGCCCTTGCCGGAGACGTCCGCGATCACCATGCACAGATGGTCGTCGTCCACCAGGAAGAAATCGTAGAAGTCGCCGCCGACCTCCTTGGCCGGATCCATCACGGCGTACAGGTCGAACTCGCGGCGCTGCGGGAACGGCGGGAACTCGTGCGGCAGCATGGCCACCTGTATGCGGCTGGCCAGCGACAGCTCCGTGTTGATGCGCTCCTTCTCGGCCGTGGCGCGCGTCAGGTCCGCCTCGTGCTCGGCCAGCTCGCGCTCCATGTCCGCCAACATGGAAGACAGCGTCTCCAGCTCATCGCCCGTGTGTATGTCCAGCTGCGTGAAGTGTTCCTTCGCCGCCGCGCCGCTGCGCTTGTCCGCAAGGTAGTCCTGCACGGCTTCGCCCACGGCGTTGAGCGGCCTGATCAGCGTCCTCTTCGTGCGCCGCGTGGCCAGCAGGGCGCTCACGGCGATGGCCACCAGCATGACCAGCACGTACTGCAGCACATACCTGCGTATGCCGTTCAGCACGTCCTCCGCGCGCACCATCACGAACAGGAAGCCTGCGGAGGGATCTCCCTGCCGGACATAGGCGCCGCTGACGCAGATCACGCCCCTGTTCGGCAGGTAATAGAACATGCGCGGGAACGTCCCGCCGTTCCGGCCGAAGAAATAGCGCTGAACCCACCCGGGTATGTCCCGCTGCCTGCCGACGGGATACGTGTGTCCCGCCCGCATGTCGGTGTCCGCCACGAATATGAGCTTGCCGTGCTCGGCGTCCGGGACCGCCAGGAAGAAATCCGACATGTCGCTCTCGCGCCAGTACAGCAGCTCGTCCATCATATGCGCGTAGCCCGGCTCTTCCATGATGCCCTCGAAGTGGGCGTAGTACGACTCGTCCATCTCCGCGCCGTTGAGCGACAGCGCGATGTCGCGCACGCGCAGCGTGTACTCGGCCGGATCGACTTCCTGTGCGATCTCGTCCAGGCATTCCTGTGCCAGGTCGCGCGCGTCCGACATGGTCTTCTGCATGGACGCGCTCAGATACATGCCGAAGCCCAACAGGAAGCACACAAGCCCCAGCGCGGACATGTTCCTGACCAGCGAGCGCACCATGCGCCCCGCCATGGAACGGCGCTGCGCCCTGAGCTCTGTGGCGGATCTACTGTTCATGGCCCCCATGCCTCATCCCAGCTTCTTGAGTATGACCAGCTCCACGTCGCGCCCCATGATGCTCACGCGCACGTCGTCGGCCACGTGCGCGACCACGGACTTCTCGAGCTCGTCCCAGGCCTCCGCCGCGCCCTCGCGCTTCTGCTGCATGGACCGCCTGAGCTCCTCGCGGTACACGCCCATGGACCACACGGCGTTCGTGTGCATGCCCCGGGGCGCGTCGGGCGAGGACACGTCAAAGAAGAGCGGCACGCCCTGCGCCGGCTCGAAGAACGCGCGTATCTTGCCCATGAAGCCCCTGGTCGCCTCGTTGATGCCTGTGGTCGAGGCGGACAGCAGCGTCGCGCGCTGGTCGGCGTCCATGTCCGTGCGCACCTTCAGGTGCAGCTCGAACACGCCGTCCGCGTCCTCGATCCAGAACGAGCCGTCCACACGGCCCGCGATGGCGCGCATCATGCTCATCATCTCCTCCGCAAGCAGGCGCAGGTGCAGCGCGTCCGCATGGGAAAGCTCCTTGTAAACGGCGACCTTTTCGGCCTGGCTGAGCGCAGCGTCCATATGGCTGCCACGGCTGGATATGGTGATGACGTCTGATCTCATGTGCGTTTGCTCCTTTTCGCTTTTGCTCTATTTTAGCAGAATCGGCCGCGCATGTATCCCCTTTTCAGAGCGGTATTACAGATTTAACATCGATGGACGTATGCCCGAAGAGCGCACACGCGGTCTCAGACGGCCAAGCCGAGCGCCTTTGCACGCGCGGCGACGTAGTCATAGGCGCGCGCGTATTCCTCCGCGGTGGCCATGTGCTCGAGCAGCACCGGCGCGTCCTCGGGAAGCCAGCGCGCCAGCGTGCCCAACACGCGGTCGTAATCCAGCGCGCCTTCGCCAGGAGAGACCTCCTCCAGTATCGTGGTCAGGCGCGTGGGGTGCATGCGGATGTCCTTGATGTGCGTGCTCTTGATCCACAGCGAGAGCTTCGCAAAGCATTCCTCGACGAACGCCTCCGCGTCCAGGTACCTGCGCGGGGAATTGATCATGTTGACGAAATCCATGTGCGCGGCGAACTGCCTGCGGTCGACGTCCCGTATCAGCTGGATATAGGCGTCCGGGCTGTCGGGGACCATCCACGGCATGGGCTCGATGCAGTAGTACGCGCGCTTCGGCTGCGCGGCGTCGATGATAAAGCGTATCGAATCGACGATGCGCGCGTATGTCTCGTCGGTGAAGTTGCTGCGGTCCGCGGCGTCCCAGCCCGCCGAAGACGCGGTGCCCACGATGTTGACGCAGCAGGGTATGCCCAGCCTGTCGGCAAGCTTCAGCTGGCCTATGGCGTAGTCGAGCGCCTCCGCGGCCTTGGACGGGTCGGGATCGAACGGGTTGCGCCAGACGCCGATCTCCGCGATCGCGACGTCGTGCCTTTCGACGATGTCCATGAAGGCGCGTATATCCTCCTCGGGCGTGTGGCAGTTGAACGGGGCGGTCACGGCCCTGAAGCGCGTGGCGACGAGCAGCGCTTCCCATTCGGACGGCGTAGTGTATGGACCGACGACGGATCCTCCGAGACGCATGATGGATCAACACCTTTCGTATGGAATTCAGAATTCAGAATTAAGAATTAAGAATCAATGGCCGGCGGGGGAGATGGGGAATTCGGAATTCGGAGTTCGGAATTCGGAATCATTGGCCGGCGGAGCACGGGGAATTCGGAATGCGGAATGCGGAATTCGGAATCATTGGCCGGCGGGGCGGTGGAGATTCGGAATGCGGAATGCGGAATTCGGAATCAATGGCCGGCGGAGCACGGGGAATTCGGAATTCGGAATGCGGAATTCGGAATCATTGGCCGGCGGAGCACGGGGAATTCGGAATTCGGAATGCGGAATGCGGAATCAATGGCCGGCGGAGCGATGGAGCATACGAACACGCGGGCCTTGCCTTCCCCTCTGGGCAACGCTGTCAACTTAAGGCGATCCCGTGCTGTTTACGCAGCTATATCCGCGAATCACGTGATCCGTAGCGGCGGCTATCAGCCGCCATTCCCGCTGGATGACGTAAACCTATGGTTTGTCATGCCCTTGTTCAAAGTTGACAGTCTTGCTCGTTGGGGAAGGTGGCCGCCGAAGGCGGTCGGATGAGGTCCTGGACGGCGCGCATTCGCAAGAAACATCGATCTGGCGGGCGCCATGGATGGCGCCCATACGTCACGGTCGGAATGGTCGTTCGTTGCACGGGGGATGGAGCGCTGACGATGGGACCGGGCGGGCGCACCAAGGCGCGCCCCTACGGCGTGACCGAAGCGATCGTTCTCTCACAGGCACACATATCCCGAAGATAGTGGCCACATCAAAACCCGGGCCATCAACTGTTCACTGTTCACTGTTAACTGTTCACTGCCAATTCCAAATTCCTCATTACTCATTACTCATTCCCATGCATCCTCGCATAGCTGCCGCCCTTCGCCACCAGCTCGGCGTGCGTGCCGCGTTCGGTCACGCGGCCGTCCTCGATCACCAGTATCTGGTCGGCGTTGCGTATCGTAGAGAGCCTGTGGGCGATGGCGATGATCGTGCGCTCACCCGAAAGGCCCGCGATGGCCTGCTGTATCTGCCGCTCGGTCTCCA
>SVGK01000206.1 GCA_015056395.1 Clostridiales bacterium | reverse complement strand
CGGCCATGCTCAGCAGCATGAGCGCCAGCGCGACAAGTATCGCAAAGATCTTCTTCATGTGGATGTCCTTCCTTTCGTTTATTGATGCCCCTTCAGGGACATTGGGAGCAATTCATAGTAATCACCTATGAATGCAAGCATTATACCACTCATTCACAGGTACGTCAATCGATCGCATCATATCCGCTCTTTATCAGCGGTAATAGGTTCAGCCTCTCCGTCCGCCGCCGGGGCCGGGCTTGCGCCCGCCGCCGCGCGGGTCCTGCGGGGTCTGCGGCGCCACGGGCCTCTGGCCGGGCGCGACGGGCCTGGGCGCTGGGGCGATCACCTTGTCCTGCCCTGCGCGGGGGCCGACCTGCCTGGGCTGCACGGGCGGCGCGGGCTGACGGCGCGCGGGCGCGGGGCGCGGCGCGGGCTGGCGCACGACAGGGCCGGGCTGGCGCGGCGGCACGGGCGGCATGGGCGCCGGGCGGCGCGTTATGCGGCGCGGCGGCGGCGGCGCGGGACGGCGGTACGTCGGGCGGAATATCCTGGGCGCGGGACGGCTCCAGCGCTCGTAGCGCGTGACGCGGTTCACGGCGCCAAGGCCCAGTAGCGCCGTGGCGACCGCGCCCAGCAGCGAGCCGTCGGTATTGTATACGCTGGCCGTGGCGCGGGTATCCAGGTCGACATAGCCGTTCGAATCGTAGACGCTCACGTCCATGCCGTACTCGGTCATCGCCTGCGCGATGTACTGCGCCTGCGTGGCGGTCAGGCCCAGGGCCGCCTCCATGGGCGCGCTGTCCACGATCGTGGCCGCCTGCGCTGTGGTGTATTCGAACAGATCCTCAAGAAGATTGATGGCGTTGGTGCGGCTGCAGGTCCCTTTTGAGATCAGTATAATCCGGTAGTCGCCCTGTACGCCCGCGTTCGTGGCGGCGGCAAGGTTGACCGCCACGCCGCAGTTGGGGCAATAGCGCACGACGCCGTCGATCAGCACGCCGCAGTTGGAACAATATGCCATGCTTCTGCTCCTCCTTGTTAAATTTCTAACCCAACATTATTATACTTGAATTCAGACAGATTCGCAATGCCTTTGTTAAAATTAACAATCATTCCGCGTGAACGCGAGCGCGAGCACGACGCCCAGCGCGCCGCCCGCGAGCTTGGCCGCGAGCATGGGCGCGATCATATGCGGCTGGACGCCCGCGGCGAAGCCCAGGTGCGCGCTGAGCGTCGCGGTGGCGCAGACCATCGCCGCGGCGTTGACCACGCGGCTGCGCGCATCCATCTTCGGGAACATCGCGAGCGTGGGCAGCACCGAGACCAGGCTCATGAGCAGACCCGCGACGCCGCTTGCGTCCATGCCCGTCTTCGCGCCCAGCCATTCGAAGGGCTTTTTGAGCGCGCGCTGCAAGAGCTCCGCCACGGGCAGGCTCCCGAGCAGCACCACGCCTATGCTGCCCGCCACGGCCATGCCGTCCTCTATGGGCGCAAGGCCTCGGACCAGTTCCACGCCCGTCATATAGCGGAACGCGCCCAGCACGAGACCTGATGTGATGACCGCCCTCAAAAGCCACGCGAAGCCCGTGAAGCCGCGTATCGCCACAGAAGGGCAAAAGTGGATCATCATGAGCAGCGCGGTGGAAAGGGCGATCAGCGGCAGGCTCTGCACCACCGTCTTGATGAAAGACAGGCCCGTGAGGCATCCGCCCAGCAGCAGCGCGACCGGCATGGCGATCAGTCCGAACAGTATGCCGCGCGCGAAGTCGTCCCTCTCTCCCGCGTGGAGCATGCCCATGCCCACGGGGATCGTGAACGACACCGTGCAGCCGAACAGCGCGGACGCGATGATGCCGGCGTAAAGCCCCACCAGCGGATCCGCCGCGAGCCCGACAGCCAGCGGGTAGCCGCCCATGTCGATGGCCAGCAGCGCGCCCAGCATGCCGGGGTCGTGCCCCATGTGCGTGAGCCAGGGGCCTATGTGCGCGCCCAGCGCGGCGGAGATCAACGGCTCAAGGCAGAGTATGCCCACCATCGAGAGCGCCGTGGGCCCCAGCAGCCTGAAACCCTCCTCGAACCTTTCGCCCAGCCCGAACCGGTTGCCGAATATGCGGTCGAGACCGCCGGCCACGGCGCCGAACGCCATGATCCACATGATGATCGAATCCATGTTTCGAACCACCCTGATCTATATATGATGTGTTCCTATAAAAGCATACCACAAAACGCATGGATATGCAATTTCTTTTCTTGCTTGACATCCGCCTAAGAAAAAGCTACAATACCTTTCATGGATCACTCTGTGGAAGGGGGCGCGGCGCATGCCCAGCGGGCTCGGCGCAAAGCTCAGGCGCATGAACGCGGCCTCGCCGGCCCCGCCGCGTCCGAATCGCGGCGGCCTGTTGGCGCTGCGCCACAGGCACGACCTGGAGCCCGGACTCCTCGCACTGGACAGTACGGCGCTCAGGCGCATAGGCTGGACGCGCGGCGCGTTCGACGTGCGCAGGTGCCTGTTCATGGACACGGAGACCACAGGGCTCTCGCACGGCGCGGGCACAGTGGCCTTCTTAGTGGGCGCGGGCTATGTCGAGGGCGACGCCTTCGTGGTGGAACAGTTCCTGATGCGCGACTACGCCGACGAGCCCGAACAGCTGGCACGGCTGGCCGACCTGATGGACAGGTTCGACTGCGTGTGCACGTTCAACGGCCGCACGTTCGACATGCCCCTTTTAGAGGCGCGCTTCACGATGAACCGCATGCGCGCGCGCTGGCGGGACATGGAGGACCTCGACCTGCTGCCGCCCAGCCGGCGCACGTGGAAGCTGCGCCTTGGCAGCTGCAGGCTCTCGCAATTGGAGGAGCGCGTGATGGGCTTCAGCCGCGTGGACGACCTGCCCGGGCGGGACGTGCCGCAGCGCTATTTCGACTATCTGAAGACCGGCGACATGGACCTGCTCTCGGACATACTGCGCCACAACGAGCAGGACATCGTGACGCTTGGCACGCTGCTGGTGAAGCTTGCGGAAGTTTACGCCGCGCCGCTTGAAATAGGCAACAGGCTTGACGCGTTTTCCGTGGGCCGCGCGCTCGAACGGCAGGGCGAATGGCAGAGCGCGCGCGCGGTGTATCGCCTGAGCGCGGTCCCCGCGCCGGCGGGCACGCTGGATGCGCTGCGCCAGCAGCGCGTGGCCGGCCTGGCGAACTGGCACATCTACCACATCGAGCGGCGCAACGGAAACGTTCAGGCCATGCTGGACGTGCTCAACACGATGCTGGCGCGTGAGCAGATGACCGGCAAGGTCCTGATCGAGCTGGCAAAATACTACGAGCACCGCGCGGGCAAGCCGTCGCGCGCCGTCGAATACGCGGTGAGGGCACGCGCGTATACACAGGACGAAGAGGAGGCCGCTCAGCTCGACAGGCGCATAGAGCGCCTTCAGCGAAAGATCGCCCTTCAAAAAGGAGGAAACTGACGATGGGACTGTTGGATGCACTCGGCATAGGCGGTGTGGGCCAGAAGGCCTATCACGCGCACGTGCAGGCGATGGACCTGCGCAAAAAGGAAAAGTATCAGGAAGCGGAGCAGAAGCTTGACGAGGCGATGAGGCTCTATCAGCAGGCGTGGGACAAGGGCGAGCGCCGCTTCGACATACTGCGCGGCTATGCCGTGCTGTGCATGCGGCGCGGCGATTTCGAGAAGGCGCGCGAGGTCATGCTGGAGGCGAACAAGGACAAGACGATGACGCCGGACAAGCGCCAGCAGCTGCGCATGGACTTCGCTCTGTGCCAGTGGAAGATGGGCAAGCTCGACAAGGCGATCGAGACCATGGAGCGCGCCGCCTCCGGCACAAAGAGCGGCAGCATCTACAACGCCATGGGCGTGCTGCTGACCGAGCAGGCGCGCGAGACGGGCGACTTCGAGCGCGCCATGGCCTGGAACCAGGAGGCCTACGAATACGACGACGAGGACGCGGAGACGCTTGACAACATGGGGCAGATGTACCTGTCCATGTCCGAATGGTCCTCAAAGCGCGGCGAAGCCGAAGAGAGCAGGGCGCAGCGCGCCGAGGCGCTGGCATATTTCGAGCGCGCCTGGCAGGAAAAGCCCACGCAGATCACATCGGCCTACTATTACGCAAAGCTCAAGCTGGAGGACGGCGACCGGGAAAAGGCGCGCGAGGTGCTATCCGGCATCAAGGACATCCCCGTCACGGCGATGATACAGATCGAGAAGGAAAAGGTCGACGCGCTGATGAAGGAAGCGGGCGTTTAGGGGAATTCGGAATTCGGGATTCGGGATTCGGAATCCAGGAACGCGGGGAGGTGGCATCGTCAATGCCGCGTCCCCGCGCTTTCCTGCGTATCTATGCTCTGGCCGAACACGAAGAAGCGCTGGTAGAGGAATTCCGTGGCGAAGTTGAGCAGCATGTTCACGGCCGTCGCCGCGTATTCGTTCCAGCCGAGCCCCGCGGTGTACCAGTGCTCCAGCGCCGTGGAAAGCGGCGTGAACACCGCGTAGAAGGCGGCCACCTTGAGCATGGCGACCGGCACGTTCGCCGCGGATTTGAACGTATAGCGCCGGTTCAAAGTGAAGTTCCACACCACGCTCAGCACCAGCGCGGCCAGATAGCTCAGCCAATAGGGCAGGTGCATGAGCTCGTTGAGCAGCGCGAACGCGCCGATCTCGATCAGGCCGGCGCTGATCGAAAAAAACGTGAATTTGACGACCCTGATCAGTTCTTTCATGAGGCAGGCACGATTCTTTCATTTAGGTGGGCGGCGCTTTGGCGCGGCCCTGCTGCAGACCATGATAGCATTCGCGGGAAAGCTTGTCAACCGTCCGGGCCGAAGCGCCGCTGCGCACGGGCGGATAAAATTTTCTCGTACGCATGGAAAACTATGTACATTTGTGGCAATTTGTGCTATAATATTACCAGCCTACGATAGAGAGCTTCGTAACCGTATCCCTCCGGTGGTTCCCCTACCGATGACAGGACTCGGCAACAAAGACACGCATCGGTTGGGCATACACAACTTAGGAGGGTTTATCCAATGTTCGAAGACAAGACCTTGACCTGCCGTGAGTGCGGCAATGAGTTCGTTTTCACCGCGTCTGAGCAGCAGTTCTACGCCGACAAGGGCTTCCAGAACGAGCCCGGCCGCTGCCCCGCTTGCCGCGCTGCGCGCCGCGCGGCC
>SVGK01000205.1 GCA_015056395.1 Clostridiales bacterium | reverse complement strand
GTGAGAGGTTGGAAACGGGACCTTCTCCCGCCGCCGTGAACATAAGTTTAGCAGACAGGAGGAGAACCCTCAAGGACGCTTCGCGCCGCGCTTGTAGCGCGGTGGCTGGGACAGTGCGTGATCCAACGGGTCACGTCAGCTCGGGGATCAAGGTTGGAAACAGCGGGTAACTTGAGGTAACGTCGCGGAGACGGCGTCAAACAACGACGCCGCTCCGGTCGAGGTCCATGCGTGACGAAACTGTCGAAGAGATTTGTTCGGGCTTCGTTCATCACCTTTTTGCCAACTATCACTTTGCATAAAGGCCGCTGTTGCTGCCCGCTCAAAGCGTTTCGAGCAGCTTTTCGAGAGGCCTGATATCGAGCTCCATGGCGTCCTGCGCCTTCAGCACGTCGTCAAGCTCCGTCAATATGGCCTTGAGTCCGCCTTCTATGTCGCTTTCGGCGTTCAGCACCACGACGGGGTCGTTCAGCGACATGCGCATCAGGAACCAGGCGTTGTCTATGCCGTCCTCCAGGTTGAACAGTATGCGCACGCCCTCGCGGTTGTCTGGCGCCAGCCGCCACGAACGGTCCTCCAGCGTGTGGCTCAGCACGGTCTGTATCACGTCCCAGCTGCTCTCGCTCAGGTCGCTGCCGGTCAGCGACATGCGCAGCTCGACCGATTCCCTGGGTTCGCGCAGCTCGTCGATCAGCGATGTAAGCGTCAGCCCTTCGCGCTTCCTGTCGAACGCCTCGCAGATCAGGCGCATGGCCAGATACGTGCCGTCGTCCTGGAAGGAATTGTCCCGGAAGGCGGCGTGGCCGCTGGTCTCTATGGCCAGAGGGCAGTCGATGCCCTCGGCGTTCAGGCGTATCGCTTCGTCGATGACGTTCAGATGCCCGTGCTTGTAGCGGTAGTGTATGCCGCCCCATTCCGTGATGAACTGGTTCAGGCCGGAGCTGGTCACGGAATCGGTCACGATGGTCGCGCCGGGCTCCTCCTCGAGCAGTATCGCGGCGACCAGCGCGATCAGCCTGTTGCGGTCAAGTACGCGGCCGTCCCTGTCCACGATGGAGACGCGGTCGCAGTCCGGATCGAACAGCACGCCCAGATCCGCTTCCTGTTCGAGCACCGCTTCGGAGAGCCTCTTGAGCGATGCGGGGCTGTCCGGATCGGGCCCGCCCTCGGGGAACAGGCCTGTGGGCTCCAGACCGTAGCTGCCGCGCGTGTCCACGCCCAGGTCGTCCAGCACGCGCTCAAAGAAGCCGCCCGCGCCGTGCTGCGCGTCGACCACCACGCGCAGGCCCAGCAGAGGCTTGAGCGCGTCGTCCTTGAGAAGCGCGCGCATGGTCGCCTTGAGGGAATCTTCGTATGCGCGCATGAGGTCCGTCTTCTTCACGAGGCGGTCCGGCACGACGGCGTTCCTCGCGCGCTCGATCAGTCCAGCCGTCTCTTCGGGCGTGATGTGGCCTTCCGGCAGCAGGAACTTGAAGCCGTTCGTCTCCGCGCCGAAGTGGCTGCCCGTGACCATCACGGCGGCCTGCGCGCTGAGCGCGGTGGGCAGCGTGGCGGAGAACATGGCGGGCGTGGTGCAAAGGCCGCAGTCGAACACGTCGGCGTCCGCGGCGGTGATGCCGCGCGACAGCGCGGCCTTGATGCGCCTTCCGGAAGGGCGGGGATCGCAGCCTATGGCGACGGACAGCCTGTCAGGCGTCGTGCCGTTGCGCTCGGCCAGCCACTGCGCGAACGTGTAGCCGATCTGCTGCGCGAACTCGTCGGTGATGTCCCCGGCCCTTGCGCGGAACGTGGGGGAATGGGGCATGCGTTTCTTCGTGGGATTGTCGCTTTCCATAAATACTCCTCTTCATCTATCGGTTTTCGTCATGCGTCCTCTATGGGCGTAAGCGCGTCGAACCAGCGGTAAAACGGCGCAAGCAGCCTGTAATCGCGGGCGATCTCGTCGACCAGCGCGGGCGACATGAGCAGGTCCGTATCGGAAATGCGCCTGTAGAAGCCTATGTTCTTGAGAGGGTAATAGGCCCTGAGTTTTTTAGGCACTTCGTCCGGTATGCTCATGCGCTTGTAGGCGTCGCCGTAGAGCTCAAAGCGGTTGAGCGGCCTTTTGATGAGCGGCCAGACGGCGTCTGGGTTCTTGCGTATGGCGCGCCGCATGGCGTTCATCTTGGGCTTGTTGCGCATATACATGCCCATGCCGTAGCCCGCGCCGTCGGCGGAGATGTCGAAATAGAATTCCTGATGCGTGCTGCGCTCCTCGCCCGGCCGGTGGAATGATAGCCAGATGTAATCGCGGTAGGGCGACTTGTCGTTCGAAAAGCGTATGTCGCGGTTTATGCGGGAGACCACGCGGTCCGGCTTGCGCTCGAGCGCGTCGTCGATCTCTTCGATCACGCCGCTCAGCGCGCCCGCCAGATCGAGGCTCGGCCCGCGCACCGCGCGCACATACCAGTCGTGGTTGGCGTGGAAGAAGTCGGCGTTGTTGTTGAACGATATCGCCATGAAGAATTCGAACGTCTCGTTCGAGTAGCCTTTGAACATGGTCATCCCTGCTTTCCTGACGGTTTGGCGGGGCGCTTCCTGGACGGCCGCGCGGAAGGGCGCTTCCTGGCGGCGTCGCCCGTGGTCAGCTGGCGGCGCGCCTCCGCCTGCACGCGGCGTTTGAAGTGTGCGCGCCGCGCGCTGACAAGCCATACGATGCTCAGCACCAGCACCAGTACGACGGTGGCGATGATCACGAAGGTCATCATCTGCGGGTTCGTGATGTCCGTGGCGGTGCCTATGAACGTGGGGCCCCGTTCCACGCCCAGCGGATCCTGCCCGCCGGCGCCGACCTCTATGGCGAGCGGCTCGGCCTCGGCGGCGTGCAGCCTTCCGTCCGGGTCCAAGTAGGTCACCGTGAAGCTGAGATCGCGGCTCTCGTTTACGGCGTATTCGATGTGCCGTACGGTGGGATCGCCCGTGGGCACGACGGTGAGCGCGAGGCATTCGCCGTCCGTCTCCTCCGAGATCACCACCTGCCGCGCCAGGCCGCTCCCCTGGTTCATGATGGTCAGGGTGAGCGGTATGCTGCCGCCGCGGCTGATGTGCGGCATGTCCGTCTCGATACTGAGCGAGAGCTGCGGCAGGCCGCTGCGCGATCCCGTGGGCACGTCCACAGGATCGGTCACCAGGTTGATCACGTCGCCCGAGGTCGTGGTCGCGGTGATGCGCCAGCGGTAGGTCGCCGCGCCGCGTATGGGGTAGGAGTGCGTCACCTCCACCGGCGCATGTTCCGGCGGGAGCTCGAGCGAGTCCGCGATGATGCCCCCGTTGATGTCGTCATAGACCGTGATGTTGCGATAGGACTGGTTGCCCGGGTTCGTCAGGCGGAGTATGACCTCGGCCGTGTCCGGCGCATAGAGCGAGTGCCCCGCCGTGAACGTGAACTGCAGCTGCCCGTGCGCAACGTGTATGGGCAGATCGTCCAGCTGCCGGGCGCCGTACACGTCCGAGGACGCCACGGCGAGTCTGGGCGACGAGACGGCGTCCTCTTCAAGATGCGCCCTGTTGACGGCGGCCGTGCGCTCGCCGGCCGCCAGATGGTCGATCGCGGCGGTGTAGCCGCCCAGAGGATCGGTGATGGAAAGCCCGTCCAGATCCGCGTCGCTTGTGTTGATGATCTCATAGACGATGGTGATGTCGCCGTCCAGATCGGTCACGTCGCTGAGCACATGCCGCAGGAACTGCACGTTCACGCCCTCGAGGCGATGGCTGATGCGCGCCTGCGCCGTCACGGACAGGTCTTGGCCCATGTGCGTATACATCACCTGGAACGGTATGAGTTCGAGATCCAGCTCCTCGCGCGACACCGCGTGCTGCAGCGTGAAGTCCGCCGCCGAGCCGGAAGGTATCGCATCCACGCGGTAGAGCTCCTCGCCGCTCGAGTCGAGCAGCCTGACCTCGGTCACGTCTTCTTCGGCCGTGTTCGTGAGCGTGAAGGCAAGCGTGATATCGCCGGGCGCGCTCAGCTGGGCCGGATCCGCGACGATCAGCACGTCGAACGGCGCGGCGCCTTCCTCCGAAAGCGCCACGGCCGCAGCAAACAGCGCCAGGGCCAGCAGAAGGATCTTTCTGATAAGGTGCATTGGAATACCTCTGTGACGAGAAATATCTACCATATTTTAATTCATCGGCCGAAACCTGTCAAGCCATAACATAACAGACGTTGAAACGGGGATGAAAATACCTTATCATAGAGGTGACCGGGAGGGATACCGACATGACCGAAAGGCTCTATTACGACAACGCTTATCTCAGGGGATTCGACGCGCGCGTGACGAGATGCGAGCAGGCGGGCGACTACTGGCGCGTATGGCTCGACAGGAGCGCGTTCTATCCGACATCGGGCGGACAGCCCTTCGACACGGGTACGCTGGGCGGCGCGCGCGTGACGGACGTCGAGGTGGAAGCGGGCGACGTCGTGCACACGGTGGACGCACCGCTCGATCCGGGGGCATGCGTGCACGGCGAGATAGACTGGGCGCGCCGCTTCGACCACATGCAGCAGCACGCCGCGGACCACATGATCGCAAGCGCTCTCAACAGGCATTTGCGCGGCTGGACGATAGGGCTGCACATAGGCACGGAGATATCGACCATAGACGTGGACATGCCGGACGGGCGCACCGCGCTCACAAAGGAAGAGATCGAGCTTCTCGAGGACGACGTGAACCAGCGCGTGCAGCGCGACGTGCCGATACGCTGCTGGTTCCCCGCGCCGGACGAGCTCGAGGGCCTGCCGCTGCGCAAGCCGCCCACGGTCAAAGAGCATGTGCGCATCGTCGCCATTGGTGAAGACGAGATGGTCGCCTGCGGCGGCACGCACCCGTCCTCCGCGGGCCAGCTGGGCCTGGTCAAGATCATATCCGCGGCCCCGGCGCGCGGGAAGCTGCGCGTGGGTTTCCTTGCGGGCGCGCGCGCCTACAGGGATTACCGCGCCGCTTACGACACGGCGCATCAGGCGGCGCAGCTGTTCTCCACGGGGCTCGACGGCCTTGTCGAGGGCATCGAAGGCCTGCGCGCACAGGTGCACGAACTGACGGGCGAGCTCACGGCGCTCAGGAAGGCGGGCTGGGACGCGCAGGCGCGCGCGCTGCTCGCGCATGGCAGCCCGGTATGCGCCGAAGTGCCGGGCGACGCAAAGGACATACGCGAGATCGCG
>SVGK01000204.1 GCA_015056395.1 Clostridiales bacterium | reverse complement strand
ATTTCCCGGGAATCCTTTGGACACATTATCTCATTTTGTGCAGGTATCTTGCGAGGTGCGCTTTATTGAGCGCTTACTAGCCAAATGCCCCAAAATGCCCTCAAATGCGCCCAAAAACAGCAAAAAGCCCCAAAACTCACGTGTTTTGGGGCTTTCTAAAGCGCGCCCGGCGGGATTCGAACCCACGGTCTTCTGAGTCGGAGTCAGATGCCCTATCCACTAGGCCACGGGCGCTCAACACATGCTATTATACAATAGTCCGCCCCAAAAGGCAAGTGAATTTTAGCGACCGTGGGGCGAAGAGGCGCGGCGCTTCCCGCGCTTCAGCGCCTTCTGAACCAGCCGCGCCTCTCGGTCGCCGCCTGTGCCCTGCGCGCGCGCTCGTATGCGCCCGCGTACTTTGCGCTGGCCGGGTCCTGATGCGTCGCGACCTCCAGATAGATCAGCGCCTTGCTCGTCTCTTTGAGCTGCATGAGCACCCATCCGAACAGGTAGTTCCATTCAGCCTGGCGCGTGGTCAGCGTCATCAGCGTGCGGCGCGCGCGCTCGTATTCTCCGGCGTCGATCATATGCTCGATCTCGGTCAGGCGGTGCCTTTCATCCACGCTGCCGCCGGACAGCGGGTTTCCTTCAAGGCAAGTGTGGTAGGCTTCGTTGATGCGCGCCATCTTGTCGTTCGCCCAGTCGCGCTCCGGCCCCTCCATGAAGCGGTCCGGGTGCCAGCGGCGCGCGAGCTTGCGGTAGGCGGCGCGGATCTCCTCGCGCGTGGCCATGGGCGATACGCCCAGTATCTCATGTGGACTCAAAGGCTCGATCCTCCAAATGATGATCGAGTGGATTATAGCACCCGCATACATGCGCTGTCAAGAATTTGCGCTGATTTAGACGGTAAACGGCCCGAAAAGTCATGCCGTTTTTACAAACATCGAATTGAAACCTTATTGCTGTTGCATAAATATTTCAATTGTTTCCCGAACCAAAACATTCAATGAAACAAGTCCCGTTCGCCTTTACCGCGGGGAGAAAATGCGCTACAATAACAAAGCATATCTTTTGGGGTACCGGTGTATGGCGAGGAGGGACGACATGGCGAACGGGAAAAAGGCCGCAAAGCGCAGGCGCGCGGCTTCCAGAAAGCGCGGAAAGAAGCTGCTGACCGTGTTCGCGGTCGTGCTGATGCCGCCGCTCGGCATATGGCTTGCGTGGAAGAAGTCGCGGTTCTCCGCGGCCTCCTGCGTGGCGTTGACGGCCGCGGCCGTCGTGCTGATGTGCGCCTATGTCGCCGTGATACCCGGCACCACGGCCACGCCGAAGGGCGGCGTGGAATTCGTACGGCGCAAGCCGCAGGCGGAGATCTACGGCCCCGAGCTGCCCGAGGACATGGTCGCCGGTTACCAGGCGCCGGGCTCCGTCGAGAACGTGCTCTCCAGCGCCACGGAAGAGCCCGAGATCCACGTCTACATCAACGATGACGACATATACTTCCATACGGCGAACTGTAAGCGCCGCTATGGCACGAGTTCGGAGATCACGCCGTATGTGGCGTATTACCTGGGCTATCTCCCGTGCGAGATCTGCGACCCTCCGACATATGCGCCTGAACCTTGACGATCATTGCGCCGCAGTACCGCGATAAGGGCTGCGGCGTTTCTCTGTTGCGATGAAAGATCTCATATTGTCCATGCGATATCCGCTGGGCGCGCTGGTGATGGGCGCGTACATCGCGCTGACGGCGTTCATGCTCGTGCGCTACTTTGCCACGGCGTTCAGGGGCGGCGACTTCGCGGCGGCCCCTTCGAGAGCGCCGTGGCGGACCGTGCTCACGCACGTGTTCGCGGCGTACGCGCTCTCCCGCGCCGTGATGCTTGCGGCGCTGGCCGTGTGCTATCTGGGCCGGAACGGCTATGTGTACGACTTTTTCGACGCGCTCGGATGGATGCTGGATCGCTGGGACGCGGGGCAGTACCTGCCGCTGATCGAGCACGGCTATGCCGCTCAGGGCGACGAGGCGCTCAGGATCGTGTTCTTCCCGCTCTATCCCATGCTCTGCCGGGGGATAGGCCGCCTCACCGGTCTGAGCGCGAACGCGTGCGCGCTGTGCGTGTCGAACCTGTGCCTGCCCGCCTGCGGCGTGCTGCTGTGGAGGCTTGCGGAGGCGGACGAGAGCGCGGAAGGCGCGGTGCGCTGCGTGTGGCTCTTCATGTTCTTCCCCGTCACGTTCTTCTTTTCGATGGCGTATTCCGAATCGCTGTTCTTGATGCTCTCGCTCGCGGCGGTGCTGTGCGCGCGCAGGCGCAGGTTCATTGCCGCCGTCGTGTTCGGCGCGCTCTGCGCGAACACGCGCATGCTGGGCATGGCCATCGCCGTGCCCATCTACTGGGAGATGCTGTGCGCCGACGACCGCCCGCCCCTGCACCGCGCGCTGCTGTGCGCGCCGCGCGTGCTGCCAGTGGCGGCGGGGCTCGGCGCGTATCTCCTTCTCAATCAACGGCTGTTCGGCGACCCGTTCCGGTTCATGACCTATGAGCGCGAGAACTGGCAGCAGCGCTTCGGCACGCTCATGAACACGTTCCAGTACACGTTCAACAACGCGCTGACCTACGGACGGCACGACTACCGCTTTGCGACGTGGTGGCCGCAGCTGGCCGCGCTGCTGGGCGTGCCGGCGCTGGTGTTCGCGCAGCGCAGGAAGAGCCGCGCGGGCGACCTTGCGCACGCGCTGGTCTACCACTACGCGGCTTTTGCGCCCACATGGCTCCTGAGCGGCGTGCGCTATGCCGCCGGCGGCTATGCGCTGTACCTGATGCTGGGCAGCCTGGCGCACAGGCGCTTCGCCGTCGCGCTGGCGGTCGAGGCGGCGCTCATGGTGTATATGACCGTGTGGGGGCTGTGGATCGGCGTGGTGCTGTGAGACGGCGGGGGCGTGGCGATGTGCTTGCAGGCGGTCGGGCGCGGTGGTATAATGTGATCAATTCTGAATTATCTCCCACCCCCTCACCCGCGGCATCGCTCAACCCATAGGAGGCATGCATATGACAGACCGCATACAAAACATCGCGCATTTCCAGTGGGAGCGCATGCACCATGCCTTCCGCATCACGCTGCCCGAGGACCTTGCTCTGGGTTGCCGCGACCGCACACGGTCCGACATCATGCGCTCGGCGCTCAGGCTTGAACAGGCGCTCGACATGGAGACGCCCTGCATATTCGACGGCGAGCTGATCGCCTTCACGCGCACCGTGCCGAACCTGCCGCGCATATTCGACAATGTTGAGTGGGCGTCCATCAAGGAGACGCACTATATCCACGAGCTGGGCAACGTCAGCAACCTCTCGCCGGACTACGCGCGCGTGATCGCATCGGGCCTTCTTGCGCTGCGCGAGAAGCTCGGCGACGGCGAGCTGCACCGCGCCATGCGCATATCCATAGACGCTGTGCTCTCGCTCACGAAGCGCTACGAGGAGGCCGCGCGCCTGAAGGGATACGGCGAACTGGCCGATACGCTCGCGCGCGTGCCGGCGCATCCGGCGCGCACGTTCCGCGAGGCGCTGCAGTCGCTGCGCATCCTGCACTACGCGATGTGGTGCGAGGGCGACTATCACAACACGCTGGGCCGCTTCGACCAGACGCTCTGGCCCTATCTGAAGGCGGACCTGGAGGCGGGGAGGGAGACCGACGACAGCGCGTTCGAGCTGCTGGAAGCCTTCTTTCTCTCCTGCAACCGCGACAGCGACCTGTATCCCGGCGTGCAGCAGGGCGACAACGGCCAGAGCATCGTGCTGGGAGGCATGCGCCCCGACGGCACGGACGGCTTCAACCTGCTCTCTGAGATGTGCCTGAAGGCGTCGGCGGAGCTCAGGCTGATCGATCCGAAGATCAACCTGCGCGTGGACAGCCGCACGCCGCTTGCCGTGTACGAGATGGGCACGCAGCTGACAAAGCTGGGGCTGGGCTTCCCGCAATATGAGAACGACGACGTGGCGATACCCGGGCTCATGGCGCTGGGCTATGCCGAGGAGGACGCGCGCAACTACGCCATGGCGGCCTGCTGGGAGTTCATCATACCCGGACGCGCCATGGACATCGTGAACATAGGCGCGCTGCCGTTTGCGAACATCGTGGACAGAGTCATACGCGCGGATCTTACCGACGTGGCCGATATGGACGGGCTGAAGGCGCATGTACGCGCGGAGATATTCGCCGACGTGCGCAGGACGGTCGAGGGGATCAAGGACCTCTACTTCATCCCCGCACCCTATCTTTCCCTGTTCTTCGAGGGCTGCCTGGAGGCGGGCCGCGACATATCGCTGGGCTGCAAATACAACAACTGGGGCCTGCACGGCACGGGCGTCGCGCCGGCCGCGGACATGCTGGCGGCGGTCGAGCAGGAGGTGTTCGAGGGCGATACGCCGCCGGACGTGCTGCTGGCCGCCATGGACGCGGACTTCGAAGGGTACGATCGGCTGCGCGACAGGCTCAGATACGGATGCCCGAAGGCGGGCAACGACGACGACCGCGCGGACGAGCTGATGGCATGGCTGCTCGACACGTTCGCCCAGGCGGTACAGGGCCTCACGAACGAGCGCGGCGGCCTCGTACGCGCGGGCACGGGCTCGGCCATGTTCTACATAACCCATGCGGAGGGGCTGGGCGCGACAGCCGACGGGCGCGAGGCGGGCGTACCGCTGCCGGCGAACTATTCGCCCTCGCTGAACATACGGCTGAACGGGCCCGTGTCGCTGATCAAGAGCTTTTCGAAGCCGGATCTCAAGCGCACGATCAACGGGGGGCCGCTGACCATCGAATTCTCCGAGAGCGTGTTCACGCAGGAGGAGTCGATCGGGAAGGTGGCGCAGCTGGTGCGGCTGTTCGTGCTGCGCGGCGGCCATCAGCTGCAGCTCAACACGGTGAACCGCGAGACGCTGCTCGACGCGCAGCGGCATCCCGAGAACCACCGCAACCTGATCGTGCGCGTGTGGGGCTGGAGCGGCTATTTCGTGGAACTCGACAAGTGCTATCAGGACCACATCATACGCCGCGCGGAGCTTTTGCTGTGAGCACGGGCATCGTATTCGACATCAAGGAGTTCGCCGTGTTCGACGGGCCGGGCATACGCACGACGGTGTTCATGAAGGGTTGCCCGCTCAGGTGCCGCTGGTGCCACAACCCGGAGGGCCTGTCGCCCAGGCCGCAGCTCATGGTCTC
>SVGK01000203.1 GCA_015056395.1 Clostridiales bacterium | reverse complement strand
CGGTCACTTGGCTGACCCGCCGCGTACCCTCGGCACGGCGCAGCCGGGTCGAGGGCGAAGACAGTCAAGGACACCTTCGGTGCCGCGCCTGCGGCGCGGTGGCTGGGACAGTGCGTGATCCAATGGGTCACGTCAGCTCGGGGATCAAGGTCGGATAATAGCGGAAGACTTGAGGTTCCGTCGCGGAGACGGCGTCGACAAGACGCCGCTCCGGTCGAGGTTTTTTGCGTAATGATACTGTAGAATGGGTCGTTTGTGACTCATCCGTCACCCCATTCTCTGACTTACCCCATTCAGAATTCAGAATCAATATCTTTGCGTAGGCGAAGGAACATGGCTGTAGGAGCGAGGCCTGCCACGCCCGGAACCTTGCCGTTCGTGATATCGGTGCTGGGGCGTGGGCGCCATGGATGGCGCCCCTGCGGGATACGTGCGGGATCCGCGAAGGGACCCGGCCCCCGCCTGACCTCACGCCCTGTGGCCGCCCACCTGGCGGTTCCTGTCGCGCGCCGTGGCGCCTTCCTCTAAGTTCATGCCCCGCAGTATCGCGTTCTTGCCCCACTTCTCCTTGATGGCCAGCACGGCCTCCTGCTGTCGGCGCTCCTTTTCGCGCGCCGCATCTTCCCGTGCTCTTTCCTGCGCGAGCGCCTCGTAGTCGGTGAACATGTCCAGCTGCACGCTTGCGTCCTCTTCGGCCCTTGCGGCCTCCGCCTCGCTGCGTATGTGGTTCGCCACCACATACATCCTGCGCACGCGCAGTCCCGGGTCGAGTATCCTGTCGCACAGCGCCATCACCGCCTCGGTGATCCTGCGCGTGGACGACGTGAAGCCGCCCAGGTTCACGCTGCCGTGCGCCGGCTTCGGCACGTCCCGCCCGTAGAAGTCGGGCTTCACGGGGCCTTTGTACTTCGCGCGCAGCTCCGGATCGGTCAGGTTCTCCCTGTCGTAGCCCACGGTGAGCACCATCTGGTCCGTCACGAGCTTCTTGCGGACGAGGTCGAGCACAAGGCCGTCCGTCATCTCGCGTATGATCAGCTTTGTCTTCTCGAACGGATACGGCTCGGACAGCACCTGCCCCACGGACAGCGAGCTGCTCTCGGGCCTGTAGTCCTTGATCGCGGCGATCGTGCAGGGCTCCCAGCCCCAGGCGTGGTCGATCAGCAGCTCCGCGTTCACGCCGAACATCCTGTAGAGCAGCTCTTCGTTGTAGTGGTCCGTGTCTTTGCCCAGCGAGCAGCGCGCGATGTCGCCCATCGTGTACAGGCCCTCGGCCTCCAGCTTCCGCCGGTAGCCCTTGCCCACGCGCCAGAAGTCCGTGAGCGGCCTGTGGTCCCACATCTGCTCCCTGTAGCTGCGCTCGTCCAAAGAGGCGATGCGCACGCCGTCCATGTCCGCCTCCACGTGCTTGGCCACGACGTCCATGGCGACCTTCGCAAGGTACAGGTTCGTGCCTATGCCCGCCGTGGCGGTGATGCCCGTGCGCGCCAGCACGGCCCTTATCATCATGAGCGCCATGTAGTGCGGCGTGGACATGCCCGCGCGCTTTGCCTCCGCGTCGTAGAGGTGCGTGTAGTGCGTCACGTCCATGAACACCTCGTCTATGGAATAGACGTGTATGTCCTCCGGGCTTATGAATTTCGTGTAGGTATCGTACACCTGCGCGCTGACCTTCATGTAATGCGCCATCTGCGGCGGCGCGACGATGTAGTCCAGCTCCAGCGACGGGTCCGCCGCCAGCGCGCGCGCATAGCTCGACTTCCCCGTGAACCTGTGCCCCGGCGCGCGGCGCTTCCTCTCGCGGTTGACCTGCCCCACGCGCTGTACCACCTCGAACAGGCGTGCGCGCCCGGGTATGCCGTAGGCCTTGAGCGACGGGCTGACGGCCAGGCATATCGTCTTCTCCGTGCGGCTGGCGTCGGCGACGACCAGGTTCGTCGAAAGCGGGTCCAGGCCGCGGTCGCGGCACTCCACGGACGCGTAGAACGACTTCAGGTCGATCGCGATGATGTCCATGGCCGTCGCCTCCTTCCATCGGGATGCAGACAGGGGAGCGGCCCGCGCCGCTCCCCCGCAGGTCCGCACAGGTCAGTCGGAATAAGGCACCGACTCGAACAGATCCTCCTCGTCGATGCCCTCCACGACGAAGCCCCAGCCTTTCTCTTCATTGACGGCGATGGGGAGCACGCCCTTCCTTCCGTCCTGCGTCATGAAATGCGCCACGGTGCGGCAGTCCGACGCGGTGATGCGCAGTTTCGTGCCCTCCTCCAAGACGGCCGTCTCGCCGCCTTCCAGCGATACGCTGAGCGGCCGGCTGAGCGTCAGCTGCTTCCAGGTCCAGTCATCGTCTTCGTCATAGGTGAAGTGCCAGAGGCCGTCGTCATCGAACACGAAGCGTCCGTCCTCGAGCTTGTAGGTGCGCGAACCGAAGTAGGTGCCCAGCACGTCCTGGCTGCCCGTCAGCGTGAGCGCGTTCCCGTCCATGTCGGTCAGGAGGCCGTAGCCGCAGTCGACAAAGGGGCCGCCCTCGCCGCCGCGCATGCCGTTCTCGAAAGACAGCTGCTTGAGCGTGCCGCCGTCCGGCCGCAGGCAATACGTGAGGTAGTCGTCGCTCATCTCGTCGCCGGTGACGAAGATCTCCGAAGCGCCGTCTTCGTCGATGTCGCGCACGTACACGCGCGCGCCGTACAGGCTTCCGCTTGTCCACTCCATCTGCGTGCCGTCCGGCGCGGCGACAGTGACCACGACGTGGTCTAAGTCCATGTCGGGCATGGCGCTCCACTTCACGGTCTCGCGCCGACCGTCGCCGTCCAGGTCGAACGCGGCGGCCTGTCCCTCTTCGAGCATACCTTCAAGCATGATCGTCTCCTCCGCGCACGCGCCGATCGCCGACGCGAGCGCGACAGCCAGTATCGCAATAAGTAAACATCTCATGGTATCGCCCCCTCTTCGACGATGGGTCAGAGCGTTTCGCCGTTCGTCTCCATCACGTCCCTGTACCACAGGGCCGAGTCCTTGACGATGCGCCGCTGCGTTGCGTAATCGACATACACGATGCCGAAGCGCTCGTTGTAGCCGTTCGCCCACTCGAAGTTGTCCATGAGCGACCACTGGAAGTAGCCGCGCACGTCTATGCCCTCGTCCGCCGCGCGCTTCAGTCCGCGTAGGTAGCGGTGCAGGTAGTCGATGCGCTGCGGGTCGTGCACCTTGCCGTCCAGCGACACGGTGTCTATGCAGCTCATGCCGTTTTCGGAGATGACGAAGGGCGTATGGTAGCGCTCGTACAGGAACCTGGCGCCCCAGTAGAGGCAGTCCGGCGTGACGGGCCAGTCGCACGCGGTCTTCGTGACGCCCACGGGCTGGTCGACCATTTCGGGGCGGCCGTCCTTCGCGCGGAAGTAATTCCCGTTGTAGATGTTCTGGCAATAGTAGTCCAGCGGCTGATGGATGACCTTCATGTCGTCCTGCCAGCCGGCGGGCAGGTGCTGGCCATAGAGCCTGAGCCCGTCCTCCGGGTAGCGGCCGAGCATGGCCGGGTCGGACCACCACGACACGGTGAACATGCCCGTCTCGCGCCGCGTGGCGAAGTAGGCGCTGCGCGCCGCCTCGATGTCCTCCGCGGACTCCGTGCAGGGTATGGCGACGTTGCCGCACGGCGCGTAGCCCACGCGGCAGTCAGGCGCCAGCGCGCGCAGCGTCTGCACCGCCTTGCCGTGCGCCAGCAGCACGTTGTGCGCGATGCCGATCACGTCCTTCTCGCTCATGACCAGGCCGGGGCCGAAAGTACCGCGCTGGTAGCCCAGGCCCACGAAGCACTGCGGTTCGTTGAGCGTGATGAAGTCCTTCACGCGGTCGCCGTAGCGCTTCGCGCACAGCGACACGTAGTCGGCGAACCAGTCCGCGCTGTCCGGGTTCTGCCAGCCGCCGCGCATCTGCGCGCCGGAGGGATAGTCCCAGTGGAACAGCGTCATGAACGGGCGTATGCCCTTTTCGAGCAGCACGTCGATCAGCCTGTCGTAGAAGGCGACGCCCTTCTCGTTGACGGCGCCGATGCCGTCGGGCATCAGCCTGGGCCAGCTCACGGAGAAGCGGTAGTTCCTGATGCCCAGCGCGGCCATAAGGCTTACGTCCTCTTCCACGCGGTGGTAGTGGTCGCAGGCGACGTCGCCCGTGTGGTCGCCGAAGATCTTGCCGGGTATGTGCGTGAAGTCGTCCCAGACGGACGGGCCCTTGCCGTCCTCGTTCCAGGCGCCCTCGATCTGATAGGCGGCGGTCGCCGCGCCCCAGATGAAGTCAGTGCGGAATGACATGCGGATACCTCCTGGTGGGTCGATGGGGGGAGACGGGGTAATTCAGAATTCAGAATTAAGAATTCAGAATCAATAGCCGGAGGGGAGAGATATAATTCGGAGTTCGGAATTCGGAATTCTGAATTGATAGCCGGGGAGGGAAGTGCGCTTCGTTTACCGTATGGAATGTGGAAGTTGCCGCGCGATGACAGGACAGACGATGAACAGTTTGACCAATGCGATGCGGGAGCCAACCGCGCAATGACGGGGCAGGCGATGAACAGTTTCCCCAATGCGATGCAGGAGTCGCCGTAGGGGCTCGACCTGTCGAGCCCGTTGCCTTTGCAATGACGTGGAGCGATGGGCTGTTTGCCCAATGCTATGCGGGAGCCAACGCGAAATGACGAGGCAGGCGATGAACAGTTGATCGTATGGAATGCGGGGTCGCCGTAGGGGCTCGACCTGTCGAGCCCGTTCCTTTGCGATACCGGAGCCGGACACCCCATAGGGCGTCCCTACGGAAGGCCGGCTCGCCTACCCAAAGCCCGTACGAAAAGCGATGCGGTCGCCCGGACGCCCCATGGGGCGTCCCTACGAAGGTGCGGGAAAGGTATCATATCAACGAAAGCCCGCGCCGGCCGCCGACCCAAAGCCCGTACGAAAAGCGATGCGGTCGCCCGGACGCGCCATGGGGCGTCCCTACGAAGGTGCGGGAAAGGTATCATATCAACGAAAGCTCGTGTCATCCGCCGACCCAAAATCCGCGCGAACATCGACACAGTCACACAGATGACAAATCGTTCCCAAACCCATCACACACATGCCGACATCTGCCGACCATCGATTGAAAACACATATCCACTCGCCGGCTATCCATTACTCATTACTCATTCCTCATTCGTCAACTGTTAATTGTTAAT
>SVGK01000202.1 GCA_015056395.1 Clostridiales bacterium | reverse complement strand
TCGTGGGCGTGCAGCTGGGCACCTCCGCGGACATACTGCTGAGCGAAGACCGCGCGGATCTGGCGGAGACCTTCGGCGAGCTGCAGCGCTTTGAGAACTACAACGTCTGCTTCACCGAGCTGATGGCCGGCTCCATCGACGCGGTCGCCATCGACATCGGCGTCGCGGCCGGCAAGATCGCGGAGTACGGCGAAGAGTACTACATGCTGGACGAGTCCATCGCCAGCGAGGAGTACGGCATCTGCTTCCGCAAGGCCGACGCTGACAAGTGCGCGCAGGTCGAGGAAGCCTTCATGCAGCTGGTCGAAGACGGCACCTACGTCTCCCTGGCCGAGAAGTACGGCCTGGACACCGGCGCGCTCTGCCTGAAGGCGGAATGAGTCCCGATCACATCTCGAACAGGCGAATATGGGTTATCGATCATTCGGTGACCCATATTCGCTGTTGTCATGAAAGGCTGTTGTTATGACACTTTACGCGATGATACTCAAGATGAGCGAGGGCCTCGGCAGGACGTGGTCCATATTCGGCCTGACGCTGCTGTTCTCGCTGCCGCTGGGGCTGGTGATCGCCGCGCTGCGCATGTCGAAGATATGGCCGCTGCGCGCGTTCGCGAAGGTATACATCTCGATACTGCGCGGCACGCCGCTGATGCTGCAGCTGCTGGTGGTCGCCTACGGGCCCTTTTACCTGTTCGGCGCAAGCGTGGCGCGCAACAAGCTGGTGCCCATCATCATAGGTTTTTCGCTCAACTACGCGGCATACTTTGCAGAGATCTACCGCGGCGGCATAGAGTCCATGCCGCAGGGGCAGTACGAGGCGGCCTCCGTGCTGGGCTACAGCAGGATACAGACGTTCATGCGCATCATACTGCCGCAGGTCGTCAAGCGGATACTGCCCTCCGTGACCAACGAGGTCATCACGCTGGTCAAGGACACGTCCATGGCCTTCACGCTTGCGTACCAGGAGATGTTCTCCATAGGCAAGCAGATCGCGAATTCGACCACGAGCTTCATGCCGTTCGCGATCGCCGGCGTGTTCTATTACATTATGAACATGGTGGTCGCGTTCATAATGGCGCGATGCGAAGCCGCGCTGGATTATTACAGATGATGCAGGACCACAACTGAAAGGAGGCGCGCCTCGATTGGATATCCTTGAGATCAACCACCTGAAGAAGCAGTTCGGCGACCATGTCGTGCTGAAGGACATCTCGCTGAGCGTCAAACAGGGACAGGTCGTTTCGATCATAGGGCCCTCGGGCAGCGGAAAATCCACGCTGCTCAGATGCGCCACGCTGCTTGAGACCATGGACGGCGGCGACCTTATCTACCTCGGAAAATACGCGGCGCGGGATCATGACGGGAAGGCGGTCTATGCCACAGGCGCGGAGCTCAAGAAGATACGCCTGTCGTTCGGCCTCGTGTTCCAGAATTTCAACCTGTTCCCGCACTACTCGGTCATGAAGAACATCACCGAGGCGCCTATGCTGATACAGAAAAGACCGAAGTCTGAGGTCATGCAGACGGCGCAGGAGCTTCTTGACAAGATGGGCCTGGGCGACAGGGGAGACGCCTATCCCTATCAGCTCTCCGGCGGACAGCAGCAGCGCGTCTCCATAGCGCGCGCGCTGGCCATGAAGCCTTCGATACTGTTCTTTGACGAGCCAACCAGCGCGCTCGACCCGGAGCTGACCGGCGAGATATTGAAGGTCATACGCGACCTAGCCGCGGAACACATGACCATGGTGATCGTGACGCACGAGATGTCGTTCGCGCGCGACGTCTCCGACCACGTGATATTCATGGACGACGGCGTCATCGTCGAGGAGGGCCGCCCCGAGGACATCATATCCAACCCGAGACAGCAGCGCACGATACAATTCCTGTCCCGCTTCAACTGAGGTCCCGCCATGCTTGAATTGTCCTTTGTCAAACTGAGCCCTACGCAGAACACGACCGTGCTGGTGCGTTCGCCCGTGCCGCGCGAACGACACGCCGAAGTCGCGGCAAAGCTTTTAGGACACCTTGGCATAGGCGGCGAACAGGTCGGGTTCATCGAAGAGCCTTCATCGCCACGGGCCTGCGCGCGCCTTCAGATGATGGGCGGCGAGTTCTGCGGCAATGCGACGATGAGCCTGGGGGCGCTCATGGCGGAAGAGGGCGGACTGCCCGAAGGCATGTGCGAGAGCTTCCTGTTCGAGGTGTCCGGCTGCGACGGAGAGGTCGGCTGCACGGTCGTCAGGCGGAAGGACCGCTATGAGGGCATCGTGGACATGCCGTTGCCGTGCACGATAACGGACTGCGGTCTGGACGCGGACGGCCACAGTATCAAAGCGACGATGGTCTCTTTTGATGGCATCACGCATCTCATCGTGCCTTCCGGTCAGATGACCTTGGAGGATGTCGGGCAACACATACGCGCGTGGAACACTTCGATCAGCGCGGACGCGTTGGGCGTGATACTTGCAGATGAAGCCGCGAACGCCATATGGCCCACGGTGTTCGTGCCGGCCTCTGATACCGTCGTGCGGGAACGCGGCTGCGGCAGCGGCACGCTGGCCTACGGGTGCTGTATGGCACATAGGCAAGGCGCGGGCGGGACATGGTCCGTGCGGCAGCCGGGCGGCACGATCGAGGTGACCGTAGGCCTGCGCGACGGCGCGATCACATCTGCGCAAATACGCGGCGATGTGCGCATACTGGCGCGGGGCACCGCCTATGTCGAAACAGACTGATGCCGAAGGCACGGTCTGTTTTCATAATATTCGTTGACTTGAGTGAAGCTTACAGGTAAAATATATGGCAAAAGATCGCGCAAAGGAGTTGACCCGATATGGAATACACTTATGAGTTCTTCAAGGCGTCGGCGGACTATGTAAAGTCGATCGTGCCCTATACGCCCGAGGTGGCGCTGATACTGGGCTCCTGCCTGGGCCCGTTCGCGGACACCATCGAGGATCCCATCGTCATAGACTACAGGGACATCCCGAATTTCCTGACCACCACCGTGGAATCGCACGCCGGCAAGCTCATATTCGGCACGGTCGCGGGCAAAAAGGTGGTCTGCATGTCCGGGCGCTTCCATTCCTACGAGGGGTACGATTTTGAACAGCTGGTGATACCGGTCCGCCTGTTCAAGCTGTTGGGCGTCAGGGCGACGATACTCACGAACGCGGCGGGCGCCATCAATACGTCGTACCGCCCCGGCGACATCATGATCGTGTCGGACCACATCAAGCTCACCGGCGCGAGCCCGCTGCGCGGGAAGAACATAGACAAATTCGGCCCGCGCTTCTTCGACGCGACGTACATCTACACGCCGGCGCTGCGCAAGCTTGCATGGGACTGCGTGGAAGGCACGGGCCTCACCGTGCACGAGGGCGTCTACTTCTTCTTCACGGGCCCGCAGTTCGAGACGCCCGCCGAGATACGCGCGGCGCGCTTGCTGGGCGGCGACGCCGCCGGCATGTCCACCGTGACCGAGGCCCTGACGGCGGCGCATTGCGGCATGCCGGTGCTGGGTCTTTCCGTCATGACGAACATGGCGGCGGGCGTGTTGGACCGCAAGCTGACCAGTGAAGAGGTCGACGAGACGGCAAAGACGATATCGGAGCGCTTTTCGGATTATGTGACAAAGATCATCGGCAGGATAGGGGAGGTCGAACTGTGACAAGGCTTTTTGTTAACGCAGACATACTTGCTTGGAAGGACGACGGATTCATCACGATCAAAAACGGATACCTGGGTGTCGACGGCGACACGATCTGCTATGTCGGAGAGACGGCGCCCGCCGAAAAATACGACGAGGTGCGGGATTATTCCGGCCGCGTGCTGATGCCCGGCCTCATAAACTGCCACTGCCACGCGCCCATGGTGCTGCTGCGCGGCATAGGCAGCGACCTGCCGCTGGACCGCTGGCTGTTCGAAAAGATGATCCCCATCGAGGACAGGCTCACGCGCGAGGAGATCGCCGCCGGCAACGAGCTTGCCATGATGGAGATGATCGCCTGCGGCACCACGTCCTATTCGGACATGTACATGCAGCCGGATACCGCGATCAAGTCCAACGAGACGATCGGCATGAAGATGAACCAGACGCGCGTTTTACAGTCGTTCGACCCGAACGAAGACCCGAAGAACAACTTCCGCATCGACGAATCGATCGCTTTTTTCAAAAAATACCACGGCGTACAGAACGGCCGCGTCCGCTTCGACTATTCGATACACGCCGAGTATACCACCAACGACAGGGCGACCAGGGCCTATGTCGAGCGCATACGCCCGGACATGGACAAGGACGTCATGCTGCAGCTGCATCTGGCGGAGACCGAGAAGGAGACCGTCGAGTGTATCCAGCGCCACGGTATGACCCCCGTGGCCTGGTGCGAAGCCATGGGGCTTTTCGATTTCCCGACCTATGCAGGACACTGCGTGTGGGTCAACGACGACGATCTCAAGATCATGAAGAACAGGGGCGTAAGCGTCGTGCACAACCCCACGAGCAATATGAAGCTCGGCAGCGGCTATGCGCCGGTGCCCAAGATGGTCGAGATGGGCATCAACGTGGCGCTGGGCACGGACGGCGCGGCCTCCAACAATAATCTGAACATGTTCGAGGAGATGCACCTGGCGGCGGTGCTGCACAACGGCTACCACAGGGACCCGACCATCATGGGCCCCGACACCGTGCTTCGAATGGCGACCGTCAACGGCGCACGGGCGCAGGGGCGGTCCGACACGGGCACGATAGAGGTCGGCAAGAAGGCCGACATCATCGCGGTGGACTTCCGCAACAAGGCGCACATGTACCCGGCCTTCGACATCAAGACGATGCTGGTCTATTCGGCGCAGGGCTCGGACGTGTCGCTCACCATGGTAGACGGCAAGATACTCTATGAGGACGGAAAGTTCTTCACGCTGGATCCTCAGAGGGTGTTGAGGAACGCACGCGCCGCCGTGAAAGAGCTGTACAGGGAGGAAGCTTGACGATGGAACGACAGGACAAGGGCCTTGCCTTCATGCTGCGATACGAGAACGTCGCCTGGTACGATTCAGGCGAGGTGCGCATACTCGACCGCCGCGTCTATCCCTCGCGCGTGGAATTCGTGAAATGCGCCACGCACAGGGAGGTCGCGCAGGCCATCACGGACATGGTCACGCAGTCCGCCGGCCCTTACACGGCCGCCGCCATGGGCATGGCGCTTG
>SVGK01000201.1 GCA_015056395.1 Clostridiales bacterium | reverse complement strand
ATCTTCATCAGGGAGATGAAGAAAGTGTTATAGATGGTGGTCAGGAAGGCCGGCTGCGAGAAGATCAGCTTGAAGTTGGCCATGCCCACCCACGGTGATCCGGAGAAGCCCAGGCCGGGGTTATAATCCTGGAAGGCCATGATGATGCCGTACAGCGGACCGTAGGAGAATATGGCGGTCAGCACCAGGCCCGGCAGCATCATCAGGAGGAACAGCCATTCCTTCTGGAACCTGTCCTTGAGCTTGCCCAGCAGCGTCGTGGGCTCCTTGCTGGTCTGCGCGTACAGCCCGACAGCGCCGCTGTCTTTGACTTTATTACTCAATGTCGATACCCCCTGTCTTCGTTCGTTCAACCAAGGGACCAAGCAGCGCCCGCCTGTCGCGGGGGCGCCGATGCGGCGTCTGCCTATGAGTTGCGGACGGCGCATCGGCACCTCCCCTTGGGCGAACCGGTAACAAAAGGGCTTGCGCGATAGCCACTTGCAGCCAAGCGCGCAAGCCCGCCTAAGACTATCTATCCGTCAAGTGCGGAAGGATGTCATTCAGCATTGTCGCCGTAGTACTTGTTGACGGCATCCTCCATGATCTGGCCGCCCGCGGCATACCAGTCAGCGAGGATCTGGTCGTAGTCATCGACCGGGCGGATGCCCATGATGATCTCAGACACGCCGGTGGTGATGATGTCGATGGTGTTGACGGTCTCGTCGAACTCCTCCGGCGGCGGGCCCCACATGTCGGTGCGCTTGAGATAATCGTTGTCGATCAGTTCCTTGGCCAGGTCATAGGAGCAGCCCTCGAAGCCCTGCTGGCAGAAGGCGCCCAGACCGCCAGGGTTCTTGTCGTTGATCCACATCATGGAGTCGCCGTACTTCTTCTTCATGCCGGCGGTGTACAGCTCGGAGGTGTCGCCCGTCTCGATGGCGGCCAGCACGTGCTCGAACTGGATCATGTCGGCCTGCGGGTCGAGAACTTCGAAGGCGCCCGGGACGTGCTCACGCTGTCCGTCGGTGAAGCCCTTGAACTCCTCTTCCGTCAGAACGGTGTCGGGATCGAACATGATGTAGTCGGTGTAGCTGATCAGCTTCATCGCGGCAGCGGGGTTCTTGCAGTCCTTGCTGACCACGACGATGTCGCTGTTCGGGAAGCCGACCTGGCCCAGCACCTGATGGCCGTCCTCGGTGGGGAAGTTCAGCGGGATGGTGTAAGCATCGTTGCTGCCCTGCGCCGCGACGAGGTTGGGACCGACGTGCCAGCCTGCCCACTGATACCAGGGTTGGAAGGCCGCCTGGCCGGTGACCATCTGCTCGACCATGTCGTCCTGGGTCATGTTGACGAAGTCGGGGTTGATGATGCCTTCCTGGTACCACTTGGCCCAGTACTCGAGCGCCTTCTTGAACTCCTTGTGGGCGATGCCGGCCTTGATGATGCCGTCCTCATCGTCCTTGTACCAGAAGTACGTGCCCTGGTCCGGGTTGCCCAGATAGACGTCGAACATCGGGCCCGTCATGAACAGCTGCTCGAAGGTGTTGGAGATGGCCATGCCGTAGCAGCCGTGCTTGTCCATGAGGGTGTGCGCGAGGTTCTCGAAGTCCTCGATGGTCTTGACCTCGGGGGAGCCTTCCTCCTCGTACCAGTCCTTGCGCACCCACATGTAGCGCGGGTTGTCGATGATGCCGTAGTAGTAGATCGGCACACCGTACAGCTTGCCGTCCACCATGCAGGTCTTGATGGTGTCGGGGTCGGTCTTCTCGAAATCACGCACGCGCTGGGAGGTGTACTTCGCATACGCGTCGGTGATGTCCTGGATCATGCCGGCCTTGACCAGCTGACGGAACTGGATGTAGTTCACGCGGAACACATCCGGCAGATCGCCGGAGGCGATGGTCATGTTCAGCTTCTGGGTGTACTGGGTGTTGCCTTCATCGATCCAGTCATAGGTGACTTCGATGCCCAGGTCGTTGTACCAGCCGCGGATCCAGTAGTTGTTGGTCTGGTCCTCGCCGTTCTCGAAGACCACGTCGGAGCCCTGGCCCTTGACCGTGCGGATGTTCACGATCTCGGAGTAGGGCTGCTTCCAGTCGCCCTCCGGCGGCTCGACGTACTCGCGGGTGCCGGTGCCCTTCTCGCCGATCGGCACGGGCGTGAACTCGGCCATGGCGACGCAGGAGAGCATCAGCATGGCGGCCAGCACGAGGGTAAGCCACTTCTTCATGTTCATTGGTCGTCCTCCTTCTTTTGATATATTGTACGCCCGAAGGCGCCAATAGCTACAATAATTTAGAATTAAGAATTCAGAATTAAGAATCATCAGCCTGGAGTTGCGGGCGGGTTCACTCTCTCTTTGCGCGCTCTTCGCGTTCCTTGCGCTCGGCGGAGACTTCTTCCACCGTCTTTTCGCGTATGCGCACCGCGCCGCGGTAGCCTTCCTTCGTGGGGATCAGGTCGCCCTTTGCAAAGCGCGCCTTCGCGTCGGCGATAGCCTCCGCGTACTGCGGCAGCCACTTTTCCTGGGCGATCAGCATCTCGTCGACCATCTGCCACACCTCGGGCGGGTTGCAGACCGCGCCGGTCAGCGGATCCATGAGCGCCGCCTGCTTGAGCAGTTCGGCGTCGCCGTGCACGCCCGCCTCGACGGCCAGGCGCTGCACCCACGAGGACTGGCTGCACACCGCCGCGCAGCCTAAGGGCAGGTCGCCTACCTGCGGCACGGATATGCCGTTGCCGTCCACATAGCAGGGCACCTCGACCACGCACTCGTCCGGCAGGTTCGTGATGGCGCCGTTGTTCATCACGTTGAAGTGGCCGCGGTACACGCGCCCGGTCTCCAGCGCCTCGATGATATAGGAGCCGTGCTCGGAGGAGCGCTCGTCCTTGTCGTAATCCTTGGGCGGCTCGCTCATGAGCTTGGGGAACTCGGTCTTGAACCAGTTGCGGTTCTCGCGGCACACGCGCAGATAGCCGCCGGTCTCGCCGTTGATCCAGCTGGACAGATCGATCCACTTCTCGATCTCGCCGGGGCGCTTGCGGTACCAGGACACGTACTCCGAAAGGTGACCGTTGGACTCGGTGGAATAGTGGCCGAAGCGCTTGAGCACGTCGATGCGCACCTTCTCCTGCACGGAATACTCCGGATGCTTCTCGAAGCCTTCCAGCAGCTTTCCGATCATCTCTTCGCCGTTGTGCTTGACGGAGAGATACCAGGTCTGGTGGTTCAGTCCCGCGCAGATGACGTCCAGCTCCTTGCGGTCCTTGAGGCCCAGCACGTCCGCGATCTGCATCTCGCCGTGGATCTCGCCGTGGCAGAGGCCCAGCGTGCGCACGCCGCCGTACTTGATGCACGCCCACGTGAGCATCGCCATGGGGTTCGAATAGTTGAGAAGGAGCGCGTTCGGCTCGGCCACCTCGCGGATGTCCCTGCAGAAGTCCAGCACCGCCGCGATGCCGCGCTGGCCGTACATGATGCCGCCTATGCACAGCGTGTCGCCCACGCACTGGTCCACGCCGTACTTGAGGGGTATGTCGATGTCGGTCTCGAACGCCTCAAGGCCGCCCACGCGCACACAGTTGACGATGTAGCGCGCGCCCTTCAGGGCCTCGCGCCTGTCGGTCGTCGCAAAGATCTTCGTCTTGATGCCGTTGGCGTCCAGGTCGCGCTGGCACAGCTCGGTCACCATGTCGAGGTTCTCCTGGGAGATGTCGGTGAAGGCGACTTCGATGCCGCGCAGCTCCGGCACATGCATGATGTCCGAAAACAGCGTGCGCGCGAACGTGAGGCTGCCCGCGCCGATGATCGTGAGCTTGAAGGCCATTGGACGATGCACTCCTTTGTCAGTAATGTCGATTATTCATCAGACGGCACAACCATGTCCGCTGATATATTGTAATATAGCACAATTCGTCTTCGGATTCGTTACATATTGCGCTTTAACAAATCGAAATGTAACATTTCCTGACATTATGTTTTCGCGCGCGGTGATTTGTCGGCCATGGCGCCGGCATCGTAGCGATAATCCATGGCGTCCTCGAAAATGTACAGCTGCTGCGTGCTGCGCGCCTTGAAGCGCTGCCTGAACTGCTGGGGCGAAACGCCCTCCAGCGCGTTGAATACGCGGAAGAAGTGCTGGCGCGAATTGAAGCCCGACGCGACGGCGATATCCATGATCGCCTCGTTGGTGTGTATCAAAAGCCTCTTGCTCTGTTCCACGCGCAGCCGGTTCGTATACTCCACCATGGTCAGGCCCATGGCCTGCTTGAACACGCGCTGGAGATAGGCCGGCGCGACGCCGACCTCACGCGCGGCGTCCGCCACGTGGAACTCCTCGGAGAAGTGCTGTTCTATGTAATCCGCGGCGCGGCGCGCGTAGCTCAGCACGTTCTCCTTGACGGAGCTGTTGCGCATGCAGCCCGCCAAGCGCAGCAGCAGCTCCGCCACCAATATGTCCAGAAGCGTCTGGTCCTTTATGGACGCCTTGGAGAATTCCCGCACGACCTGGTCCAGCGCATGCAGCAGCTGCCCCGACTCGTCCTTGCCGCGTATGATGCGCATGCTGCCGTTCAGCAGCGCCGCAAGCGACAACGACCTCGCGGCCAGCCGCATGAGGCTGGTCGGCGCGTCGGGCACCCTGGCGATGACGAACTCGGCGTTCAGCATGTAGTTCGTCTCAGGCACTTCTAACCGATGCGGCACGCCCTGGTCCAGGAACATGAACTCGCCCGGCCCCATGCGCTCGGTCCAGTGGCGGACCACGCGCATGCTCTGTGCGGAGGCGTCCATGACGTATTCGAACAGGTGGATGTTGCACCAGCCCTTCATCACGTACATGACCTCCACGCGGTCGTGATAGTGCGGCGGCATGTCGTAATGGTCCCACGTGCGGGAATAGCACGCCTCCACGCGCGGCCAGTAGCCGTCCTCGCGTATGAGCGCCTCGCTGAGCGCATGTCCGGTCATGGCGCACCTCCGTTCCGCGTATATGTCGCGATACGTTCCCGGATATGTCATAAGAAACAAATCATGACATCCGTAACCATATTATAGCGAACGGGAGAGGGATTTGCAAGCGCCGCTTGCGCCGCCCACCCTTTTCTGTTATGATGTTGCCATGGCCCGCTATGCGGGCACCTGACCAAACCGGAGGTATTCCATGCAGACACTGTTTTCGGCAGAGACATGCGGCTGGTTCGCACGCGCGCTGGGCGCGCCCACCGCCGCGC
>SVGK01000015.1 GCA_015056395.1 Clostridiales bacterium | reverse complement strand
TCAAAAGTCGGTAGTCGTGCATGGCGCATTCGCAAGGAAGCTATCGACGAATACCTGACTGAACATACTAACGGAACGAAGGGAGTGTCTACCAAATGAGTGAAGAACTTATCCAGCGCAACTTGATAGAAGCTCCTGAGAAGATGGGCGACTGGAATTACTACAACATCGGCGCAACTACTTTGAAAGCACTCAAAGGCGCAAAAATCATACCTGACCGTGATTACGATGAATTTGAAACAAAGAAGCCGGATGCGCTGATTGTTAAGAAACCGAATGTGATTGCGGCTATTGAATACAAAGTTCCCAAGGAATTGCGTACAGAAAAAATGATTGCCGCTGCCATTGCCCAGGAACTGGGTACGGCGCAAGCATTGGAAGCAAAGATTTACATTGTCACCGATGGTACGAAATCTTTCTGGATTAACCCTGCAACCGGCAATCATATTCTGCAGGAGGATGGCAGTGAAATCACGCTGAACTTCAGTAAAAATAATACAGAATGCATCACCCTGATTAACAAAATCAGGGCATCAATCAGTGCAACAAATGATACCATCAAAGCAGCGGCTGCCGTTGATCCGCTGCCGCTGGCTGAAAAGGTATGGCAGGATTTGTGGGCTGTTTCTGGGGCTACACCAGAAAATTGCCTGTATACATTTGTTGAGATATTCATTTTCAAGTATCTCAGTGATTTGGGCGTTCTCACTGGCATGCATTCCTTTTATCATCTGCTTGAACAATACAAAGGGAATAATGACAATGAGGTGCTTGAGTTTTACGCGAACACCGTTCGTAAGAAGATCAAGGAACTGTTCCCCGGAAATGCAAAGGACAATACAACAATCATCAATGGTACGATTTTTGTATCCAAGGATGATAAGGCTGTTGCGGGCTATGCGACGGTGTTCCACCGTATTTTGACCCGGTTCAACAATTTCGGTACTCTTGAAAATATCGACTACGATTTCAAGAGCAAATTGTTTGAAACCTTCCTCAAAGAATCCATCAGCAAGAAAAATTGGGGGCAGTATTTTACGCCGCTGAAAGTTGTGCGTGCTATTGTCAACATGATCGAACTGATGCCGGGCATGAAAATCTGTGACCCTGCTTGCGGTGTTGGTAAATTTTTGTTGGAACCGATCTTGCACGACCTACACCGTTTTTATGTGGTAAACGGCGACAAGCTGGAACCCCAAATCACCCTTGCCGGATTTGATAAGGGATTCGACAAGGACGAGCAGAAAACCATAATCCTTGCGAAAGCTAATATGCTGATTTACATGTCCGGTTTGATTAAAGATAATCCCGGCATAACGCAGGAATTTGCAAAGCTGTTCAATGATACATTCCTGCTGCAGACTAACTCTATACTGGGAACATTGGCGCGTCCGGAAAAAGAGCAATATGACCTGATTCTGACAAACCCGCCGTATGTTATGAGCGGCAGCAGCAACCTGAAAGAAGAAATCGCAAAGCAATCCGAACTGAAAGATTATTTCAGCATCAGCGCCATGGGTATTGAAGGTCTGTTCATGGAGTGGATTGTACGCGCTCTGAAACCGGGCGGAAAAGCGTTTGTCGTTGTGCCGGACGGCATTATGAACCGTAGCAATGATAAGAAACTGCGTAATTTCATTCTGGATGAATGTATAATTGATGCAGTGATTTCGTTGCCTTTGAATACGTTCTTCACGACAAATAAGAAAACATATATTCTTGTGCTGACGAAAAAGCAGCCAGTGAGCATTGGCGGTGTTGAATCAAAAGCGAAGCAGACTACTCCTGTTTTTACCTATATCTGTTCTGAAATCGGTGAAACCAGAGATGTCAACCGCTTTGATATTGAACAGAATGATCTGGAAAACGCATCCGATCTGTTTAACATGTTCAAAGGTTCAAAAACAAGGTTCCGTACGGACGATAAACGCTGCAAGATTGTCAGTATAGAGGATTTCTATACGGGCGTGCATTGGTCTGTTGATCGTTGGTGGACGCATGAAGAAAAAATCGCTTTGGGTATTGAGGAAAGTAAGACGACGGTCAGTTTGAGCGATTTCAGAGCCATGGTTTCTGACGTGGCGTCTACACTTTCTGAATTTGATGAACCCTTGAGCGAAATCGAAAAAAAAAACAGTGACGACACCGAGTTGACCCAAGAATTCATTCTACGGGATGTATTTGAGGTTGTCAGAGGTAGTGGCACATACACAAAAGCATATATTCAGAATCATAAAGGCGAGTACCCCGTATATTCCGGCAATACATTTGGGGTATTTGCGTCAATAGATCATTATGATCATGCGGTTCCCTGTTTGAGCTGGGCTATTGACGGGCTCGCAGGGTATATGATGATTCATGAAGAGAAGTTTTCAGCAACGAATCATCGAGGCGTTCTGATTCCGAAAATGGAAGGAATCAATCTGCAATACGCTAAGTATATTCTTGAACCCATTTTCAGAGAACTCAAAAAGGGACGAACAGGCGAGAATGGAGAAAATGAATACACTTCGCTTCCGCCATTTATGGTAGAAGGTATTCGATTTCGCCTGCCCGTTACGGCGAATGGAGAACTGGATATTGCAGCACAAGATGCTCTGGCGCAGAAACTGATCTATCTGGAACAGCTAAAACAGACGGTCCAAGAAAAACGGGATGATATGGCGGAAGTTGTAATTACGTTGGATAATACTGATTACAACATGGCATATTTCCCAATTACCGATCTGTTTACGACCGAAAAGGGAAAGGCTAAGTATACTAAGAAGTACGGCAACCTGCATACGGGAGAGTATCCAGTTTATTCGGCATCCAGTTCTAAGCCCTTAACACGTATGGATACGTTTGATTATGATGGAAAGTATCTAACGTGGTCTACAAATGGATTCGCAGGAACAATACTGGTCATAGAAGGAAGGTTCTCGATCAACGGGGACAGAGGGATTCTTGTTCCTAAAGACGGACGCACCGATCTTGATTTTGAATACATGAAGTATGTGATTCAGCCGGTATTCAGAGAACTTGCTAAGGGAAGAAAGGGCGATAATGGCGAAGATGAATTCACTAAGCTATATCCATCGATGCTTAATGATGTGATGATTCCTGTTCCTGTCGATAGAGAGGGAAATGCCGACCTGCAGGCACAACAGGATATAGCGAAACACTATTGTACTGCGGAACAATGCAGGTGTGATGTCATAGAAAAATTGGACGCATTGATTTCTCAGAAAATTGACCTGATGTAAGGGCATACACGGCGTTGAGCACATACAACGGAATAACGATGGGCGCAGGCATAACGCTTGCGCCTTTTCTCATACCCATATCATTGATTATCGTGAGCATTTTCAAGCGTCATAGTGTCAATTTAAGCGACAAATAAGCGAAGCGACAAATCAACAGCAAAACCGCCCAAAATCCCTTGGTTTATTGGGATTTTGGGCGGTTTGCATATTCTCTTTTTCAGAGACGAAAAGGAGAAATCTATTGCTCTCATTGAGAACAGGATACGTACCCTCACCGGACAGTGACGGTGCGCTCCCCTTCACAGCTCCGCGCACACGCAGTCATACACCGCGCGAAGCATGGCGTCGCCGTCGCGGCACTCCGACACGATCGTCACCACGGCGTCCTTCCCGGGCAGCACCACGCTCAACTGCGAGTACTTGCCGTCCGCGCGGTAGGAGTCGTATTCGCCGCGCCAGAACAGATAGCCGTAGTTGTCGTCGCCGGGCTGGCGCGCGCAGGCGTCTATCCAGTCCGCGTCTATGATCTGTTTGCCGTTCCACCGGCCGCGCGCCAGGCAGAACAGGCCGATCTTGTGAAGCTCCGAAAGCGTCAGGAACAGCCCGCCCGCGCCGAACGTGCAGCCCATGGGGTCCTGTTCCCACGTGGGGCGTCGTATGCCCAGCCGGCTGAACAGCCGCGGCGTCAGATAGTGCACCAGGTCGCAGCCCGCGCGCCTCTGTACCAGCACGCCCGCCAGATAGGGCCCCGCGTTGTTGTAGACGAAGCGCGCGCCGGGCGCAAGGTCGAAGGGCGTGCGCAGGGCGTACTTCACCCAGTCGTCCTCCTCCATCGTGGGGCGCTGCTCGCCCATCAGGTGCGCCTCGCTCTGGCCTAAGCGCATGGTCAGCAGGTCGCGCACGGTGGCGGCGGCCAGGTTGTCGCTCACGCGCTCGGGCAGGTCGTCGGGGAACGCGTCGGTCAGCTTTTCGTCGATCGAGAGAAGCCCCTCCTGCACGGCCAGGCCCACCGCCAGCGCCGTGACGCTCTTTGAAGCGGAGTAGACGTTGCGGCGGCACTCCGGCTCGAGGTGCCAGGACGCGATCTCCTCGCCGGACTGCGTCACGCGTATGCCCAGCAGCCCCAGAGGCCTTGCGACAGTCACGAACGATGTGATATCCATGGTATGCCCTCCCTCGATGATCCTGAAAATGATGCGTCGGACCCTGTACGCTTCTCACGCCAGCGCGTCCATCAGCGCGGGGATCAGGTCCCTCTTGCGCATGAACGCCTCTTCAAACAGATAGTATCCCGACGCGTCCTTGCCGCCGTATACCTTCTCAAGTATCATTTCCGCCTCTTCGGGGAAGGCGGCCATGCAGGTGCGCGGCTCGCCCTCGTCTTCGGACTTGTTCTCGATCAGGACGAAGAGCATATCCAGGCCGATCTCGCCGTAGTGCTCTTCCATCTGGGCGAGCATCCTGTCGGACATGTCCTTCATCGCGTCCGTGCCGACCGCATTCACGCACGCGACGGCGAACGTGGCGCCTTCCACATCGTATTCCTTGTAGTCCGAGCGGAATATCTCCCAGTCGTCCATGCCGGCGTAGGATATGGAGGCCTCCTCCATGCCCCGGTAGAGCGCATCAGGGTCCTCGATCTGCGCCGCCTGCACCAGCCCTTCATAGGCGGCTCGGTCGGCGGCGCTTATGTTCATGGTCATGTTGCGCGTGTCCGAGAGCAGGGACATGAGCATCACCCGCGCCATGTCCGTGGGGATGTCGACCTCGCACTCCCTGTACGCCATGTACACGAGGGAGGCGGTCGCGCCGACGTGGGCGCAGCGCACGCTGATCTGCGCGTCGACCGCGACGTCGCCTATGCCGTGGTGATCCACGATGCCGACGATGCGCGCGTCCTCCATGCCGTCGATCGCCTGCGTGTAGCGGCTGTGGTCGACCAGCACGAACTGCTTTCCGGCAGCGTCGTCCATCACGGGCGGCGCCTCCAGCCCGAACGTCTCCAGCGCGTAGCGCGTCTCGCTGTTGACCGGCGCGCTAACCACGGCCTCAGCGGATATGCCTATGCTGTCCAGCAGATACGCATAGGCCATGGCCGAACCCACCGTGTCGGAATCGGGGCTCTTGTGCCCGATCACATATGTGACCTGGTCCCCGTAATCGACCGAAAGCAGCAGGTCGCGGTAGATCGATCCGTCGGGCCGCGCCTCCGTTTCGGCAAGCGCATGGCCCGCCGCCAGCGCCAACATCATCAAAAGCATGATGATCGATATCGAACGCCTCATCGTCTTCATCGGTTTTCCTCCCCTCGGTTCTCGCCCTTCCCGGCCTTTTCCTTCCTTCTGTAGAGCTTGCGCTCCAGGCTCCAGATCTTTTCCGTGAAGCCGCCCGGCTTGACTGTCGCCAGCGCGCGGTTCATCTCGAACATGCGCGCGTCCATCAGGTCCAGTATGTGCAGCACCTCCGCCTCAGGAAACATGGGCGGCTTTGGACTGCCGTATTCCGGCAGGTCATGGTGCGACAGTATCATGTGCTCCAGCATCATCAGCGTCTCGGCGGGCACGTCCAGCGCGCGGCCGCAGCGGTCGAGCTCCGCCACGCCCTGCACGAGGTGGCCGATCAGCTGGCCCTGCACGGTGTAGTCGGAGACCATGCCGATCTGGTCGGCCTCCATCTCCGTGACCTTGCACAGGTCGTGCAGTATCACGCCCGCGGCCAGCAGGTCCGCGTCCAGCGTCGGGTAGACCTGGCAGACATAGCCCGCCATGCGCAGCATCGTGCTCGTGTGGTGCAGAAGGCCGCTGCGCTCGGCGTGGTGCAGCTTGCTGGCGGCGGGATAGTAGTTGAGCTTCTCGCCGCACTCCTCGAGCCTGGTCAGCACCAGCGCCTTCATCTTCGCGTCGTGGAACGCGTCCACGCGGTTGAGTATGAAGTCCAGCATGTCGCCCGCAGGCTCGGGCGCGCAGGGCGCGAGCACGGACATGTCGTAATCGTCGTTGTCGGAGGCGACGCGCATCTTGTCCACGCGCAGCTGCGGGCGGCCGTTGAACTCGGTCATCATGGCGCGCACGCGCACGACCTCGCCCGCGTCCGGCGCGGTCATCTGGCTGTCCCACATCTTGCCGTTCACGTCGCCGGATATGTCGCACAGCGTAAGGTCCAGATATTTGCTGCCGTTGGATGAGGAGCGCTGCTGCGCCGTGCGGATCAAAAGAAATCCGTCGATCATCTGCCCCTTCATCATGTCGGCCAGCTGCGGTTGCGGTCTCATAAGTTAAGAGCCTCCCTTTAGGTCATGTGGATGACAATTCAGAATTAAGAATCAATAGCCGGTTTTAGCTCTGGTTTGCCTCTTTTACTTTTCCCACGCCATGTCTTCAAGGGCGTTGGCGATCTGTTCCGCCGTGGGCGGGCAGCCGGGCACGCAGCGCGCTGCGCCCTTGCAGCAGCGGCCTATGCCCAGGCCTTCGAACGACTTGCCGCGAAAGCCCTGGCCTATGCTGATCAAGATGTCCTGCCCATAGCCGCCCGCATAGAGCGCGCGCACGAGGTTTGCAAAGCACGCGGAGCACGCCCTGTCCTGATGCACGTTCTTCGTCAGCCGCGCCACGGTGCCCGTGGGCTTCGGATACGTCTTCACATCCGAAGGCGCGTTTAGGTCGACGATGTCCTCTTGGGTGAACGAGGCCTTGCCGCCGCCGTACCATTCCGCCAGCCGGATGTACTCCACCTGGCTCAGGCTCAGGCCCATGAGGCTTGCGCCGTAGGCGTCCAGCTGCACGGCGTCCGTGCCCAGGTACATGCGGTCCGTCTCGACGGGCGTGCCGCCCTCCTCGAAGTTCAGGTCGCCGCATATGCTGTCCACGATGATGAGCCCCGGCCTGAGTGCCGCGCCCAGCGCGGCGATGGGCTTCGTCAGGCCCATGGCGTGGAAATGCCGCTTCTCGCGGTCCGGCAGGCAGCCCTTCAGGTTCTTGAGCGCGCAGGTCATGATGGTCTGGCAGTGCCCCTTCAGCACCGGCAGGTCCACCAAGAGCCCCGCGTCCAGCGCCCTTGCGCAGATGTCGATCCTGCCTATGGCCGTGTCGACGGGGCGGGTCGCGTCCTTCTTCAGGTCGAAGAACGGCACGCCGTACTCCCTGCACACCCTGTCATATCCCGCGGTGCGCATGGCGCGCATGGTGTCGTCGCCCACCCAGCTGCCTTCGATCACGCTGATGTCGGCGACGCCGCGGCCCCTGAAATACTCGATCGCGCCGGAGAGCACCCCCGGATGCGTGGTCGCGCCGCTCTCGGGCGTGCCGGCGATCACCAGGTTGGGCTTGAGCGCCACGCTGCCGCCGGGCGGCACGAGGCGTATGGCGTCCGAAGCCTCGAGCAGGCGAAGCGTCATGTCGTGGGCGTCGCGCCCGTAGATCTGATAGATCGTGCCCATGGGCAGGCTCCTTTCCGGCATTCGGTCGGGGGATCGGGGTGTTATATGTTATTATAACGGATGGACCGATGTTTTGCAATGCAAATTACATGAAGCGCGCGATACGACACGCAGCCAAAGGCGACCCGTGAGGGGCCTTTGGCTGCATATGGGGAAGAGGTCGTATCGTATCCGATGGCGGTCGTTACAGAGCAAGAGCGGACAGCCCGATCCGGTCGGCCACGAACGAAAACATGACAGATCGGCCTTCCGGGGAAGTGGCGGCGTAGACGCCGCCGCTACGGCATCGCAGACCCATCGTCCGGATCGGACAGCCCGCGCTATTAACCGTTAACTGTTAACTCCTAACTCCTCACTCCTCACTCCTCACTCCTCATTCTCACCCCATCTCCACCCTCAGCCTGCTCCCCCTTCCGTCGCCCTTCCGCTTCGACACGATCACCTTCTGCGGTATGCTCTCCTTGAGCGTGTCCACGTGGGAGATGATGCCCACAAGGCGGCTGCCCTCGGTCAGCTCGTCCAGCACGTTGACGGCCCTGTCCAGCACGTCCTGGTCCAGGCTCCCGAAGCCCTCGTCTATGAACAGCGCCTCCAGCCGCATGCCGCCCGCGCGGCTCTGCACCACGTCGGACAGGCCCAGCGCCAGCGCAAGCGACGTGAAGAAGGACTCGCCGCCGGACAGCGACTCCGCGTTGCGCTTCTGGCCCGTGGTATGGTCCATCACCTGCAGCTCGAGCCCCGCTGCGGCGTTCCTGCGCCTGGCCTCGTCCGAGCGCATCAGCGTGTACTGCCCGCCGGAGATCGCGTCCAGGCGGAGGTTCGCCCTTTCGAGCACCTCGTCGAACACGCTGGCGATCACGAAGCGCTCGAAGCTCACCTTGCCGGATTCCCCGGTGACGCCCTCCGCCGCCGCGGCCAGCGCGCGCAGCTGCGTCCACGCGTCGTCCGTGTCGGAGAGCGCGCTGAGCGCCGCGCCTACGCGCCTCTGCGTTTCGGCATAGCCCCGCTGGCGCGCGCGGCTGTCGACCAGCGCGCGGTTGGCGGCGATGCGCGCCTCGTCGCACTGTGCGATGCCGGCCTCCAGCGCGCGCGTGTCAACGCGCGCCTTACCCTCCGTCTGCGCCGCGAGCTGCGCCACGGCCTCGCGGGCCTTCACGCAGTCGGTCTCGTAGCGGTTGACAGCGTCCTCCTCGCGGCGTATGAAGCGTTCGCCGTCCTCGCCCTCGAGCGGCACGAGTATGGCTTCGTACTCGGCGCGGTCCGCCACGCCCGCCGCGGCGCAGGCGTCGCCCAGCCCGTTCAGCGCATCCTCGCGCTTCGCCTCGTCGCGCAGCTTCTGCGCCTCGGTCTCCTTGAGACCGCTCTCGGTCGCCACGCGCGCCTTCTCCGCCGATTCGAGCGCCCGCTTATGCGCTTCGATCAGCCTGTCCAGCGCGGCCTTTTCGGCGTCCAGCGCGCCGATCGCACTGTCGAGCTCCGCCTCCGCGGCGTAGCTCAGGCCCTCGCGCGTCGTCTTCAGGCGCCCCTCGCGGCCGGCCTTCTCCGCCGTCCACATCGTGACTTCGTCATTCAGCGCGTTCAGGCGGTCGCGGCCCCTCGCCATGTCTCTTTCGAGCCTGTCGAGTTCCGCGCCGCTCTCCTCGAACCGCTTCGCGGCGGCCTGCGCTTCCGCCAGGGCCTTCTGCGCGTCGGCGCGCGCCGCCACGGCTTCGGCGTATGCGCCCTTGAGCAGGCCGCCTTCCGTCAGCGCATCGTAAGTCTCCGCCGGCACGGACAGCTTCTTCGCGTCGTCCAGCGCGTGCGCAACGTCGCCGTTCACCTCTTCGGTGTTCTTCGTGAGCAGGTTCCGGATGGTCTCGCGCTCGCTGTCGGCGTCCTTGTGCGCCTTCTCGGCCCGCTCGACTTGGGCCTTGTCGGGCGTCTCGGGCGGCTTCACGGCGAACTGAGGGATCTGCGCGCGGCCCACGCGCGTGCCGCATACGGCGCACACGCCGAAGCCGTTCTGCTCGACCTCGCCGCGCAGCTCCTCCGCGAGTATGCCGCTCTGCCCCGCGATGAAGCGGGCGTGTATGTCCGCGTAGTAGCGCATGGCGGCGATGGACTTTTCGTCCGCCTTATCGGCGCGCGCCGCCTGCTTCGCAAGCGCCGCGCGCTTGCCCTCGATCTCCTCCACGCGCAGCCTGAGCGCTTCGAGCGCCTTTACACGCTCGCCCGCGGCTTCACACGCGTGCGAAGCGCCGACCGCCCGCGCCGGGGCGTCCTTGAGCGTTTCGCGCAGCTGCGTCAGCGCGGCGCGCTTCTCCTCGGCCTTCTCGATCCACTCCTCGCCCTTCCTGCGCCCATCTTCCGCCTCCGCAAGCTTCGCCGCCGCCTCGCGAAGCGCCTGCTCCGCCGCCGCCAGCCTTGCATAGGCGGGCCGCTCGTCCGAGAGCTTCGCGCGCTGTGCCGCGAGCGCCTCCGCGCGCTCTACGTTCGGCGCGTCCGCCTCGACGGCCTTCTTCGCCGCCTCGATCGCCGCGACATCCTTTTCGCGCTGCGCACCGAGCGCCGAGATGCGCTTTGCCGCCTCGCGCACGGCCCTTTCTGCGTCGTCCAGCGCGATGACCGCAGGGCGCACCGTGCGCCACGCCGCGCGCACGCGGTCGCACGCGGTCCTGCGCGCCGCGAAGCCCTCCCGCTGCGCCTCTAACTTCGCAAGTGCGGCGCGCGCCGCGTCCAGCGCGTCCAGGTTGCGGTTGACCTGCTCCGCCGCGCCCTTCTGCGCGTTCAGCAGGCCGAGCTTCTGCTGCGCCTCGTCATAAGCCTTCTGCAGGCCCTCGCCCGCGGCGGACTCCTCCGCAAGCAGCGCACCCAGGTTCTCAGTCAGCGCGGGATCGCCGTAGATGAGCTTCTCGCGCCACGCCTCCGGGAACTGCGTGCCGTCGCCCAGCGCGGCGCGCGCGGCGTCCTCGTGCGCCCTGCGCGTCTCCCTGAGCGCGTCCCGCGCGCCCACCAGCAGCCGCGCGTAGTACCTGCACTCCGCGTCGTCGAAGAGCTTTCCCAGTATCTCCTCGCGGTCGTTGCTGTTCGCCTTCAGGAACTGCTGGAACTCGCCCTGCGCCAGCATGACGATCTTGCGGAACTGCGCCGCGTTGAAGCCCAGCATCGCCTCGCAGCGCTCGTTGACATAGCGCGCGCCCTTGACGAACGTGCCGTCGGGCAGGCGCAGCTCGGCGTCCGGCCGCCAGCCCTGCGCTCTCGTGTAGTGCAGTTTGCGCGTGACCTCGTACTCCGCGCCGCCGTGCGCGAACCGGAACAGCACGACCGTGTCCTGCTTTACGTCGGCGAAGTCGCTGTGCATGCCCTTCGCGTCGCGTGCGGACCCGCTGCCCTCGCCGAACAGCGCGAACATGATCGCGTCGAATATCGTGGTCTTGCCCGCGCCCGTGTCGCCGCAGATCAGGAACAGGTTCTTCTGCAGCGCGCCGAAATCGAGCGTGGTCTCTTCGACATAGGAGCCGAAGGCGGTCATGGTCAGCAGTATGGGTCTCATGCGCGCACCTCCTTGGCGGTCAGGGCTTTGATCAGGTCCTCGATATCCTTCTGCGCGGGCTCGGCGTGCACGTCCCGCGCGTTGCGCGCCATCTCGCCGACCAGGCGCGTGAGCGCGCGCTGCGCGTCGCTGAGCGGATCGTCCATATAGGTCTCGTAGAACCGCGCGAAGCGCTCCTCCACGGGGGCGTCCTCCACGGCCGGTCCCACAGCGCCGGTCTGCGGACCGCGTCCGGCCGACGTGTGCACGAACTCGAGCAGGCGGCTGCCGCGTTCCTCTAACAGCCTTTCGAACCAGCTGTAGTCCGCGTGCGACCAGCCGCCGCCCTCGATCTCAAGGCGAACGTACTCGCCGCGCCCGGCGCGGGCCTGCTCGCTCGCCTTGAGCTCTTCCACGGTGCCGGAGGCCGTGCGCATGCGGTGCAGCGGCTCGATGGTCTCAAGCGTTATGCCCACCGGCGCGCCCTTCGCGCCCAGCTCGATCAGAAGCGGGCCCTTCTGCTCCTGCATCGTCTCGTTGAAGTGGTAGCACAGCGGGGAGCCAGCGTAGCGCACGGTGTCGCGCCCTACGGCGTACGCGCGGTGTATGTGGCCCAGCGCCGCGTACTCGAAGGCGTCGAACGCCGTGTAGTCGATCTGCCCGAGGCCCGCGACCATGCTCTCCGAGCCGCCGCGCATGACCTCGCTTCCGTTGGCGGTCACGAACTGGTGTGCCAGTATCACGTTGCGCGCCCCCGTGTTCACGTCCTGCGCCGCCAGCAGCGCGCGCACGGCGGCGTCGTAGGTGGGGAAGGGATCGGCCGCGCCCAGCGCTTCCCTGACCATCGCAGGGAACACATAAGGCATCATCCAGAACGTCACCGGGCCGTGCGCGTCGTTCAGCGTGACGTGCGGTATCGCGCCGCCCTTATCGAGCTCGCCGCCCATGTAAACGCCCTGCGTGGCCAGCAGCTCGCTTGCGAAGGAGAGGCGCTTGCCGGAATCGTGGTTGCCTGCGGAGATCAGCACGGCGATGTCCATGCGCTTCAGCGCGGTGACCATGCGGGAGAGCAGCTTCACCGCTTCTTCGGAGGGCGCGCTGCGGTCGTACACGTCGCCAGCGATCACGACGGCCTGGGGCATGACGCGCTCGGCCAGCGCCAAGAAGCGGTCGACCCATACGGGCTGGTCGTCGGAATCGATCAGGTTGATGCCGTGTATGGTCTTGCCGAAGTGGAGATCGGAGATGTGGAGAAATTTCAAGGAAGCTCCCTCCTTCGCTTTGATGGGTCTATTGTACCACATACCATGTCCGAAAAAACGGACTTGATCGGATAGTTCCGGACTTTTTTGACGATGGATGGATGGGTGAAGTGTACGCGGCACAGACGGGCCTGCGCCCTGCCCGATATGGGAGCGGCACAGGCGATGATGGCAGACGCGGCATGGCCGCGTCCCTACGGCAGTTTCGGGATCGTACCTTATCCGATCAAAGAAATCGCGCAGCGATTTCCACCACCATTGTTCATTGTTAACTGTTAACCGTTGATTCCCCACTTGGCGGGCGCACCAAGGCGCGCCCCTACACTCCTCATTCCTCATTCCCCTCCCTCTTCCGTCCCGAAATTTCCCTTGATGAATCTCTCCCGACGGAGTATAATCATAGCATCATCGCCTGTCGGCGCATTCTCTTCAAAGGAGGCCTCCAATGACCAAGGACACGCGCGCGGATTGGGACATCGTCATCAGGCCGCGCAGGCGCTGGTTCGACATCGATCTGAAGGGCGTCGTGCAGTATCGCGACCTGATCTGGCTGCTGGTCAAGCGCTATTTCTCGCTGATCTATCGCCAGACGGTATTGGGGCCCATATGGATCGTGCTGCAGCCGCTTCTGACCACGACCATATTCACCGTGGTGTTCGGCAACATCGCCGGCCTTCCCACGGACGGCATGCCCAAGTTCCTGTTCTACATGGCGGGCAACATACTCTGGCAGTTCTTCTCAAAGTGCCTGACCGACACGTCCAACACGTTCATAGGCCACAGGAACCTGTTCGGCAAGGTCTACTTCCCGCGGCTGTGCATGCCGATATCCACCGTGCTGGGCCAGCTGATCAACTTCATGGTGCAGTTCGCGCTGTTTTTGGGCTTCGTGGCGTATTACGCCACGCGCCCGGACGCCGCCGTGCGCCCGCAGTGGCGGCTCATCGCGCTGACGCCTCTGATGCTTTTGCAGCTGGGGCTCATGGGCCTGGGCTTCGGCGTGATCGTATCCGCGCTGACCACGCGCTACCGCGACCTGGCGATGCTGGTGTCGTTCGGCACGCACCTGTGGATGTACTTTTCGCCGGTGACCTACGCCTCGTCCATGGTGGCGGAGCGCTATCCCGCGCTGGCGGGGCTCTACCAGCTGAACCCGATCACGCCGGTGATCGATCTGTTCCGCGCCGCCTGGCTGGGCGCGGGGCAGGTGCAGCCGAAGTACAGCCTGATCTCCGCGGCGACGACACTGGTGGTGCTGTTCTTCGGCGTGCTGCTTTTCTCGCACACGGAAAAGACGTTCATGGACACGGTGTGAATAATTCGGAATTTGGAATTCGGAATTCGGAATCATTGGCCGGGGGGCGCGGGGAAATTCAGAATTAAGAATTCAGAATTCAGAATCAAATGCCGGAGGAGCAAGGCGGGAGAACAACAGGCTATCCACTCCTGACTCCTCACTCAACAAACGCCGGAGGAGCAAGGCGGGAGAACAACAGGCTATCCACTCCTCACTCCTCACTCAACAAACGCCGGAGGAGCAAGGCGGGAGAACAACAGGCTATCCACTCCTGACTCCTCACTCAACAAATGCCGGAGGAGCAAGGCGGGAGAACAACAGGCTATCCACTCCTGACTCCTCACTCAACAAACGCCGGAGGAGCAGAGCGGTTGCGGAGCGGGCTATTTACTCCTAACTCCTCACTCAACAAACGCCAGGGGAGCAAGGCGGGAGAACAACAGGCTATCCACTCCTCACTCCTAACTCCTAACTCCTCACTCAACAAACGCCAGGGGGAGCAAGGTAGGAGAACAACAGGCTATCCACTCCTAATTCCTCATTCCTCATTACTAATTGTTCGGAGGTTTTGCCATGGCTGAGCGCGTGCTCGAGGTCGACCATGTCACGAAGGAATATCGTCTGGGGCAGCTGAACGGCCGCACGCTGCAGGCGGATCTTGCGAGCTGGTACGCGCGCGTGACCGGGCGCGAGGATCCCAACACCAAGGTCGGCACGGATCTGAACCGCATACGCGGCGAGAAGCTCATGGCGCTCAATGACGTGAGCCTTGCCGTGGACCGCGGCGACGCGCTGGCCGTCGTGGGACGCAATGGCGCGGGCAAGTCCACGCTGCTCAAGCTGATCTCGCGCATAACGCTGCCCACGCAGGGAGAGATACGCATACGCGGCAAGGTCGCAAGCCTGCTCGAGATCGGCACGGGCTTCCACGCGGACATGACGGGCCGCGAGAACATCTACATGAACGGCGCGATACTGGGCATGAACCGCGCTGAGACCACGGCGCGGCTGAAGGACATCATAGAGTTTTCCGAGATCGAGCCGTTCATCGACACGCCCGTCAAGCGCTATTCGTCGGGCATGTACGTGAAGCTGGCCTTCGCCGTGGCGGCGAACCTTTCGCCGGACATACTGATCTGCGACGAGGTGCTGGCCGTGGGCGACGTGGCGTTCCAGCAGAAGTGCCTGAGCAAGATGCGCGACGTCGCCAGCGAGGGGCGCGCCGTGCTCTATGTGAGCCACAACCTGCGCACCGTGGCCGAGCTGTGCAACCGCGGCGTGTTTTTGGATGCGGGACGCCTGACTTACGACGGCACCACGGACCGCGCCATAGAGCTGTACGGCGGCACGGCCGCCTCCTCGCTCACGCGCGACCTGGACGCGCTGCCGAGGCCCAGGCTGCGCGGCGAGAGCATACGCATGCTCTCCATGGAGCTCACGGACACGGCGGGCATAGATTACGAGATGGACTCGACCATGCGCTTTACGATACGCGGCGTGTCGCACATCGCGGAGCCCGGGCTCAGGCTGCGGGTGACGCTGTTCGGGAGCCTCGCCTCGCCCGCCGCCATGACGCAGTCCATGCCCTTCGGGGTCGAGGCGGACCGGCCCTTCGCGCTGGACGTGCGCATGCCGCTCGACGGTCTCGCGCCCGGCGAATACGGCGTGAAGCTGAGCCTGCTCTCGCTCACGCCCAGGGGCAAGTCGTCCTATTACGACACCGTCGAGGACGCGGGCAAGTTCGTCGTCACGGAGGACCCGCGCGTGAACATGGGCTTCAGGTGGAGCGTGCGCAAGTGGGGCAACTACCGCCTGCCGCCGCTGAAGGTCGAACACACAGTACCGGAACAGGAGCATAGATCATGACAGCAGAGATACTTTCCGTAGGCACGGAGCTTTTGATGGGCCAGATCGCGAACACGGACGCGCAGTACATATCCAGGCGGCTGGCCGAGCTGGGCATCACGATATACCGCCAGGCGACCGTGGGCGACAATCCGGCGCGGCTCAGGGAGGCGCTCACGCAGGCGCTCGGCCGCGCGGACTTGGTGATCACCACGGGAGGCCTCGGCCCTACGGAGGACGACCTGACCAAGGAGACCGTGGCGGAGGTCATGGGAAAGACGCTGGTCATGCACCGGCCGAGCTATCAGCGCATGGTCCGATGGCTTGAAAAGGTCGGCCGTCCGCTCACGGACAACAATCTGAAGCAGGCGATGCTGCCCGAGGACGCGGTGGTGCTGGACAACGTGTACGGCACGGCCCCGGGCTGCATCATGGAGAGGGACGGCCGCGCTGTCGCGGTGCTGCCCGGCCCGCCGCACGAGCTCAAGGCGATGTTCGAAGGTCAGCTGGCGCCCTGGCTCATGCAGAAGAGCGGCGTGACGATACGGTCTAAGTTCCTGCACGTGTTCGGCATAGGCGAATCGCTGCTGGAGACGATGCTCAAGGATCTGTTCCACACGGAGGACCCGACGCTTGCGCTGTACTGCAGCCCGGGCGAGGTGGTCTGCCGCGTGACGTCCAGAGCGGATACGGACGAGGAGGCTTTGAAGCGCATAAGGCCTCTCGAAGAGGAGATACTCTCGCGCGTGGGCGACCACTTCTACGGCGAGGGCGCCGACCTGACGATCAACCGTGCCGCGTTCGAGGCGCTCAGGGCGCGCGGTCAGACCGTCTGCTTTGCCGAGAGCCTGACGGGCGGCAGGCTTGCGGCGTCCATCGTGGACTGCCCCGGCGCAAGCGACGTATTGAAGGAATCCTATATCACCTACTGCGACGAGGCGAAGCACCGCGTGCTGGGCGTCAGGCAGGACACGCTGGACCGCTTCACCTGCGTGAGCGCGCAGTGCGCGGCCGAGATGGCCGAGGGCGCAAGGCGCATCTCCAAAGCGGACTGGGGCGTGTCCACCACGGGCATCGCGGGCCCCGACGGCGGCACGGCGGATACGCCCGTGGGCACCGTGTTCATAGGCATCGCCGGCCCGAACGGCGCGCGGGGACAGGGCTTCCGCTTTGCCGGCGACCGCGACGCCGTGCGCCTGCAGGCGGTCAAATGGGCATGCGACATACTGAGGAAGGAAATCGGCAAGGCATGAACGAACACTTCGACATCGTCGTGATCGGCGCGGGGCACGCCGGCTGCGAGGCCGCGCTGGCCGCGGCGCGCATGGGGCACAGCACGCTGCTCGTCACGATGAACCTGGACGCGCTGGCCATGATGCCCTGCAACCCCTCCATCGGCGGCACGGCGAAGGGCCACCTGGTGCGCGAGGTGGACGCGCTGGGCGGCGAGATGGGCCGCGCCATAGACGACGTATTCATACAGTCGCGCATGCTCAACACGGGCAAGGGCCCGGCCGTGCACTCGCTGCGCGCGCAGGCGGACAAGAAGGAGTACCAGCGCCGCATGCGCGCCGCCGTGGACGACTGCCCGAACCTCACGCTCAGGCAGGCGGAGGTGAAAGAGATCGTCGTAACGGGCGGCCGCGTCACGGGCATTGAGACCACCACCGGCGGACATGTCGAATGCGACGCCGCGGTGGTCTGCACGGGCGTGTATCTGAACAGCCGCATCATCATCGGCGAATGCCAGTGGAACGGCGGCCCGCAGGGGCTCATGGCCGCCAACAGCCTGACGAAATGCCTCATGGAGCTGGGCTTTCCGGTGCGCCGCTTCAAGACCGGCACGCCCGCGCGCATAGACGGCCGCACGATCGACTATTCGAAGATGGAGATGCAGCGGGGCGACGATCCCGTCGTGCCCTTTTCGTTCCTGACCGACCCGAAGCCGCTCAGGAACCGCGCCGTGTGCTGGCTTACCTATACTACGCCCCGCACGCACGAGATCATACTTTCGAACCTCCACCGCGCGCCCATGTATTCCGGCACCATACACGGCACGGGCGCGCGGTACTGCCCGTCCATAGAGGACAAGGTCGTGCGCTTTCGCGACAAGGACCGCCACCCGATATTCATGGAGCCCGAGGGCCTGAACACGAACGAATGGTACGTGCAGGGCATGTCCACATCCATGCCGGAGGACGTGCAGCGCATGATCTATGAAAGCGTGCCCGGCCTCGAGCGCGCGCGCGTGCTGCGCCTGGCCTATGCCATAGAGTACGACTGCATAGACCCGACCGTGCTCGACAACACGCTGGGCGCCAGGCACGTCGAAGGGCTCTACCTGGCGGGGCAGGTCAACGGCACCTCCGGCTACGAGGAGGCCGCCGCGCAGGGCCTCTACGCGGGCATGAACGCGGCGCTGTACATCGAACGCTGCCCGCCCATGGTGATCGGCCGCGCGGACGGCTATCTGGGCGTCATGGTGGACGACCTGGTGACGAAGGGCACGGACGAGCCCTATCGCATGATGACCTCGCGCGCCGAATACAGGCTGCTGCTCAGGCAGGACAACGCCGACCTGCGCCTCACGGAGCGCGGGTATACGGCGGGCCTTGCGAGCCGCGCGCGCTATGACGGCATGGTCGAAAAGCGCGAAAAGACCATCGAGGCGCGCGCGCTTCTGGACAAGCTGCACCTGACGGACAGGCTGCGCCGCACGGAGGAGAGCTACGAGCGCCTGCGCGCGGAGCACGCCGCGCTGCCCGCGCTCAGCGACGCCGTGCGCGAACAGCTCGAGATCACCGTCAAATACGAGGGCTACATCGCACGGCAGGAGGCGGAGCAGCGCGCGTTCAGGCGCATGGAGGACGTGGAGCTGCCCGCGGACGCGGACTACCTGAACATGTCCGGCCTGCGCATAGAGGCAAGGCAGAAGCTGGACAGGCAGCGCCCGAAGTCGCTGGGGCAGGCCAGCCGCATACCCGGCGTGAGCCCCGGCGACATCACGGTACTCAGGATCTGGCTCAAGGGAAGGGAAGCGGAGCAACTATAAAAGGAGCATACCGACCATGGACATATCCGAACTTCGCGCGCGGGCCGACGCGCTTTTCGACTGGACGCGCGCACAGCGCCGCGCGCTGCACAGGATCCCGGAGACGGGCTTCAGGGAATTCAAGACGCAGGCGCACATCACGGGCGTGCTGGACGAGCTGGGCATACCCTACACGACCGAGCGCACATGGGTGATCGGCGAGATCGAGGGCGCGGGCCGCGGGCCGAACGTCGCGCTGCGCGCGGACATCGACGCGCTGCCCATCGTCGAGCCGCAGGGCTGCCCGTTCCGCTCGGAGCACGAGGGCTGGATGCACGCCTGCGGCCACGACGTGCACACGTCGGTGCTGCTGGGCGCGGCGAAGCTGCTCAACGGCCTGCGCGATGAGCTCCCGGGCAATGTGCGCCTTCTGTTCCAGCCGGCCGAGGAGACCTACGGCGGCGCGCTGCCCATGGTACAGGCGGGCGCGCTGAACGGCATAGACGCCGTGTACGGCCTGCACGTGCAGCCCTACATGACCGTGGGCACGATCGACACGCGCTACGGCTGCCTGAACGCCTCCACGGACGAGATCGACGTGACGGTGCACGGCCGTTCGGCGCACGCGGCGCGCCCCGACGAGGGCGTGGACGCCCTCACATGCGCCGCTCAGATGCTCACGGCGCTGCAGACGCTGATATCGCGCGAGACGTCGCCGCTCAAGTCCGCGGTGCTGACCTTCGGGCTGATCGAGGGCGGCGAGGCGCGCAACGTGATCTGCGATCGCGTCACGATGAAGGGAACGCTGCGCACGGCGGATCCCGCGCTGCGCGCACGGCTCAAGGCACGCGTGCCGGAGGTCTGCCGGGGCCTGGCGCAGGCCATGGGCGCGCAGGCGGACGTGAACATCATCACAGGCTATTCGCCGCTGGTCAACCACGACGCGGAGGTGGACCGCGTATTCCGCCTGGGCGGCGCGCTGCTGGGAAAGGAGCACTGCGAACTGCGCGAGGCCCCCAGCATGGGCGGCGAGGATTTCGGCTACTTCATCGAGGACGTGCCCGGCGCGTTCTGGCACCTGGGCTGCTCCGAAAAGCTGCCCGCGCCCTCGCTGCACAGCAAGGACCTGGTCATCGACGAAAGGTGCATACCCATAGGCGTGGCGATGCAGTGCGCGCTGGTGCTGGACCGCATGGGGGCGCTGGAAGGCTGACATGCGCCTGTTGGACATCTATGAAGGCGGCATCCCGCCCGTGCTGTGCGCCGCGATGGACGCGCCGGTCATGGCGCGATTGAAGCTGGTCGGCATGAATTGCGGCTGCGAATACACGTCCTTTCCGCGCTTCCGCGGCCTTCCGCCCTATTCGCGCTTCGACCACAGCGTCGGCGCGGCGCTGATCACGTGGCATTTCACGCATTCCCGCAGGCAGGCGCTGGCGGCGCTGTTCCACGACATCGCCACGCCGTGCTTTGCGCACGTGGTGGACTTCATGCTGGGCGACGCGCTCACACAGGAGGCCACGGAGGGCGGCACGGCCCGGCGCATCGCCGGCTCCCGGGAGATAGGGGAGCTGCTCCGACGGGAAGGGCTGGCGCTGGAGGACGTGTCCGACTATCACATCTATCCCATAGCGGACAATGAAAGCCCGAAGCTTTCGGCGGACAGGCTCGAATACACGCTTTCCAACCTGGTCTGCTACGGCTTCGCGGACAGGCGGCAGGTCTCCGCGATGTACGCGGACCTGACCGTGGGCCGGGACGAGCAGGGCGCGCCGGAGCTCTGCTTCAGGACGGTGGACGCGGCGCGCGCGTTCGCCCGGGGCGCGCTTGAGATGAGCCGCATATACGCGGGCGACCAAGACAGGTTCGCCATGCGCGCGCTTGCGGACCTGCTGCTGGATGCGGTGCGGGCGGGCGCGATTGGCATGGACGACCTCTGGACGACCGAGCCGGAGCTGATCGAAAAGCTCGAACGCGATCCCCGCTTTGCGGAGGCCTGGAAGGGCTTTCGCGCGTACCGTGCCGTGCAAAGGCGCGCAGGCGGACGCATCATACGCGCAAAGAAGCGCTTCATCGACCCGCTCGTCATGGGCATGGGGCGCGTGCGCGCGCTGGACAGCGCGTTCGCCGACGAACTCGACGCCTTCCTATCGGACAGTCAGGAGGTCGGCCTGGTGGGACGGTAAGTGACAGCCGGGACGGTTCTCGCCGTCACGTTCCCGTTCGACTTTCACGCAGATGAGTGACAATGAGAACCGTCCCCGTTGTCACCACGCTGAACAGCCAATTCTTGATATCATCTTTTCCGATGATAATAGTCAGGGAATGATCGAAATGAAAAGAGGTAATGCATTTGTGGAGGCATATAAATGTACAGAAGATGGATGCTCCCCTTATGCCCTTGTCGTAGGGAATTGGAGTACGTGACATCTGGGACGGTTCTCGCCGTCACGTTTCCATTCGACTTTCACGCAGATAAGTGACAATGAGGACCGTCCCCGATGTCACCGAGAATAAATCATCGAAAGAAAATAAGTGCTAATCTTCTCTCCCATCGCCCCATCCCAGAAAGGATATGACGCACATGCTGAATGCAGATCCGCCCGCCCCCGCCGTCGAGCAAGCCTCCACGGCAGACATCGCCGCGCTCACGGCGCTCAGGCTTGCTTACCTTGAAGAGGATCTGGGGCCCCTGGACGAACAGACGGCCTCGACGATCCGCCGCCGTCTGCCTGGGTACCTTGTGGCGCACCTGGGCCGGGACCTGTTCGCCTGGGCGGTCCGCGCGGACGGCGACATCGTCTCGTGCGCGCTGCTGCTGGTCGTGGAAAAGCCCATGAGCCCGGCCTTCCCGAACGGCAGGACGGGCACGGTGCTAAACGTGTACACGCGGCCCGCGTACCGCCGCAGGGGGCTTGCGCGCGAAGTCATGCGCGCGCTGATGGACAGTGCGCACGCGCTGGAGCTGTGCCCGGTCGAGCTGAAGGCCACGGCGGAGGGCCGCCCCCTGTACGGATCGCTCGGGTTCGAAGAGGACCGCTCGAAATACATCCACATGAAATGGGAGGCCGAACGCGATGGATATCTGGGAGCAAATGTATCTGAAGGCGAAGGCGGAATATCATCCTGAGGACGTGACGCCCTTCATCACCGCGCACCACGTCGTGTGCGCCGTCGAGGCCGAGGACGGGCAGATCTTCACGGGCTTCTGCATAGAGGGCTGCAGCGGCGTGATGAACCTGTGCGCGGAGCGCGTCGCCGCGCTGAACATGTATGTAAACAGCGGACAGACCGTGATCAAAAGGCTGATCGCGTTCAGAGACGCGCCGCCGACCGGCGACAGGGAGGGCAGCGGCATGCCCTGCGGCGCGTGCAGGGAGTTCCTGCTGCAGCTGTCCTATGAGAACCGCAACACGCAGATCATGACGGATTACGAAAGCCGACGGACGGTGACGCTGGGCGAGCTGGTGCCCGGCTGGTGGGGCACGGCCAGATACCTGTCCGGCATAGATTCCTGAACAAGACCAAAGGCAAAGGAGCACGCGCATGGAGATAAGGCATTCCACCGAAAAAGACCTTGACCGCATGACGGAGATCTATCGCTGCGCCCGGCAGTTCATGGCGGAGCACGGCAACCCCAACCAGTGGGGGCCGACCAACTGGCCGCCCAGGGAGCGGCTGGAAAACGACATACGAAGCGGCCACAGCTACGTATGCCTGAACGATTCGGGCCGCGTGATCGGCACGTTCTATTTCATACAGGGAAAGGACATCGAGCCCACCTACAGGGACATCACCGACGGCGGCTGGCTGGACGACAGCGCCTACGGCGTCGTGCACAGGCTGGCGGGAGACAGCTCCGAAAGGGGCATAGGCGCGTTCTGCATAAACTGGGCGTTCGAACAGTGCGGCCACATCCGCATAGACACGCACGGCGACAACGTCGTCATGCAGAACCTTTTGAAGAAGCTGGGCTTCACGCACTGCGGCACGGTGCACGTGGAGGAGGACGACTATCCGCGCCTCGCCTTCGAAAAGAGCCGCGGCGGAGAGATTTCTGTGGACAGCCGGCGCGCAAAGTGATACAATCATGTAAAGAAGATCCCCGCGCGGGATCGCGCACATTCGACATCTCGAAAGGAAGGCGATCGGAATGTACAAACTTTGGGACGCGCTCGATACGCTCAAGGCCTATCGCTGGGTCGAGCTCTCACACCCGCTGAACAACGAAAGCCCGTACTGGGCCGGCATACCGGAGGGCTCCGTCGAACTGGGCAAGACCGTGTTCGACTGGGGGAACCCCATGCTCGAATGCCTGATCCAGACATTCAAGTTCCCCGGACAGTTCGGCACGCACGTCGACTTTCCCGGGCACTTCGTCAAGGACGCGCCGCTTTCCGAGG
>SVGK01000014.1 GCA_015056395.1 Clostridiales bacterium | reverse complement strand
CGCGTCTGGAATACGTTTTCGGACGGCAATTACGCGGGCATAGCGCGAAAGTACGACTGCTTCAGGAGCACGTATAATATCAGCTGCTCCGCGCGGATGAGGGCGATGGAGAGTTAGGAGTGAGGAGTGAGGAGTGACGGGGGCGCACCAAGGAGCGCCCCTACGGCGTAACTGGGTTGTCGTGCGCATGACCGAGGCCGGCTTTTGATTCCTCATTCCTCATTACTCATTACTCATTGACTTGGGGGTGTTGTGGATGTTTTTAAGCCCTATTGAGATGCTGGCGAACAAATACGGCAATGTCGTGAAGTACGACTCGGACGGGGCCGTGGCGGGGATATTCGTGCGGTTCAACAAGTGCCTGAGTTCGGACCTTGACCCGAGTCTTCCGGCGCACGTGCACCCGGCGTTCGTCGTGAACGGCGTGGAGCAGGACTATATACTGCTGGGGAAGTACAAGGCGGGCGTGGTGGAATCGGGCGAGCGGCTGATGAGTTTGCCGGGCGTGAACCCGATCAACGCCATCACGCTCGATGCGCTGCTCAGGCGCATGCGCGCGGCGGGGGACGGGATCTCCGGCATGACCATCGCCGATCAGGGGTTTATCAAGCTGCTGGCGCAGAAGAACGGCTGGGAGATGTATGGGAACGTGCGGTACGGGTTTGACAACGCGGCAGGGAATTCGGCCTGGGCCGCTGACAACGGGAACATGACGGCGGGCGCGCAGCGCGTGTTCGACGGATGGCTCTACACCTGCCTGCAGGCGCACAGGAGGACGGCGGCGCTGCAGCCGGACATAGCGCCTACATACTGGCGGCGGGAGAAGTTCATAGGCGGGTGGATGCACGGCGCGATGGTCGATGACACGTACAGGGTGCCGCCGCGGACGCTGAACGGCAGCGGACCGGCAGAGTGGTACCTGGGCGACGACGAGGGGAGCATGGCGGACCTGATCGGTTCGTGCTTAGAGATCGGGTACGGGTACAGGCTCGTGGGCATGGAGCTGCAGATCATGGCCGACAACGACGCGGCGGACCCGGAGGCAGACCTGTCGGCGAGTTCATCCGCGTGGAAGGCGATACTTCCGCACGCGGGGGACGACGGATACGAGCTGGTCGCGCCGGGCACGGCGGGGACGCTGCACTGGAACGTGGCGGGCGGCGCGATACAGCTGGACACCAAGTGCGACAGCCCTACAGCGGGGCGCGTGAACGGCAAATTCAACGAGCTGACGGCGCATCCGACGCGACTTCCGCACGTGCCGAGCATCGTGCGCGAGCTGGGCCTGTTTCCGACGGAGGGCGACGACACGCCGGGCAACTATTTGGCGCGGTTCGCGGAGGAAGAATACGTCTCCTCGCGCGGCGGCGGATATGCGACGGGACACGGGAGCAGCGGAATGGGAACTATCAGCACGCTCTATCAGAGGAGTTATTTTGCGGCGAACATAGGCGGGAGGCCGAGGGCGATGGGGAGTTAGGAGTTAGGAGTTAGGAGTTAGGAGTGACGGGGACCTCATCCGTCACGGCTTTCAGCCGTGCCACCTTCCCCAGAGGGGAAGGCTTGGGGACGAAGGACGGGGACGGGGCTGGGTATTGATTCCTCATTCCTCATTACTCATTGACCTGGCGGCGTGGACGCCGCCGCTACGGGGACGGAGGTGGTTTGTTTGGCTACGGCACAGGAGAAGCGGCTCAAGGTGCGGGATCTGTATCGCAAGATACTTGGCAGGAACAGGTATTCGCAGGCCCTGAGGGACTACTGCTTCAAGAAGTACAGGGACGGGAACTATTACAGCGACTGCTCATCGAGCATATCGTACTGCTACAAGGAGGCGGGGATTCCGTTCGGGATACTGAACACCGTGGGCATGTACGAATCGAGCAAGCTCAAAAAGGTGGACGTGACGATCAAGAACGGCGTGCCGCAGGAGGTGGACAGGCTGCGGCTGGGCGACATGCTGCTGTTCGCCGGGGGCGATTCGGGGCGCGCGTATGCCGGATACGTGGGGCACGTGGAGATGATCGGCGAGATCAACGGGGAGAGGCCCGCGGACGTGGTGCTGTACGGGCACGGGTCCGGCACGCCTTCAAAAAAGAATATGCAGACCTACTGCAAGCAGCGGCAGGCCGCGACGTCGGGCACGAAGCGCGGGAACAAGGGTCTTATCAAGGTCGTGCGGTTCGTGTGGGACGACGAGGAGGACCTCATCCGACCCGACGGGACAGCTTCACCAGAGGGGAAGGCTGAGAATGCGCTTTCCGGGATCATCACGGTGAAGGACGTGCAGAAGGCGCTCACCGTGTGGGACAGGGACTGCCTGCCGAGGTACGGCGTCGACGGCGAATGGGGCGCGGAGACGGAGGCAGCCGTAAAGGCGTTCCAGACGGCCCACGGCATCGAGCCTGATGGCGAGCTGAACCACGCGACATTGTGCGCGCTGGGGCTGAAGGCGGCCTACGTGAAGGTGTTCGGGGGCGCCGTGAACGTGCGGACGGCGCCGGACTCCACCAAGGACAACGTGCTGGGCATCGTGCACGCGGGCGACAAGTTGCCCTATCAGGGCGAGGACAAGAACGGCTGGCACCTGATTGTGTACAAGGGCCAGAACGCCTGGATTAGTGGCAAATGGACGGAAGTCCAATAAACTATTACGGACAAGGCAGGGCGGCCCGTGCGCGGCGAGAACGATAAATCGTTGTGCTGGACTGTCCGCGGGCGGGCGACCTTGCCAAGGAGGGGATACCGATGCAGCAGGTTTTCGACTGGATACTGTCACACTGGGCTTTCTGCGCGTTCGTGCTGGGCGTGTTCGTTCAGATTACACCGGGGATAAAATTCTCGCCATTGACGTGGATCGGGAACTTGTTTCTGGGTGGCATCCGCAAGGACGTCGCCGGGCTACAGGCACAAATGGATGAAAATGAGAAAGACCGGATACGCTGGGAAGTGCTGGACTTTGCGAACAGCTGCCGAAACGGCAGGAAGCACACGAAAGACGAGTTCCAGCACATCATCACGCTACACGACAAGTACAAACGACTGCTGGAAAAGACGAACGACACGAACGGCGTGTTCGACGAGGAGTACGCCTATATCAAGCGATTGTACGCAGAACGGCAGGAAAAGAACGATTTTCTGTGATTCTTTGCGAGTAATAGCTATATTTGTCGTTATATTTGTCGCTCTATTTCGCATTTCTACTTTTTTTTGCTTATTTCTCAGTAGATAAGGAGGTATCATCATGACCAACATCGACTTGACGCCCATCCTGCAGGCTGTCATCGGCCTCATCGCCGCGCTGATCGCGTATCGCCTGATACCGTGGATCAAGGCGCGCACCACCACGGAACAGCAGGCGCAGTACATGGCCGCTGTGCGCGTGGCCGTGTTCGCCGCCGAGCAGATTTTCGGCGCTGGCAAGGGAGCCGAGAAGATGGATTACGCGATCAACTACCTGCGCGAGAAGGGCTTCGACGTCGATTCGAGGGAGATCGAGGCGACGGTCGGCGAGTTCATCAACGAGCTCGATCTGAAGATTGTTTCGACGCAGCCGCCCGATGTAACCGAAGATGATTTGAAGTAAACGATAAAGCCGACGCTGTGGGAAAAGCTCCCATGGCGTCGGCGTTTTTATTTTTCCGAGATAGTTGAAATTCGCACCACTATATGATAGAATAATCCATGTCTTACTTTGGATGCTATACTATCTGAGAGGTAGAAAAAAATGGCTGATGAAAAGGTCTATCGAGATACTCGTGTACAGATTGGCATCCTAAAAAGCCGAGGCGTCATTATCAGGGACAAGAAATTCGCCAAGCGAATCATTCGAGAGACGAACTATTACAACTTGATAAACGGGTACAAAGCGCCTTTTATCATGCAATCAACGCCGGTCGAGAAATATTATCCGGGCACTCGTTTTGAAGAGTTATATGCTTTGTACGAGTTTGACCGAGCGTTGAGGATCATTACTCTTGAAGAAACACTCAGGTTCGAGAAGAAGATAAAAACACTTGTCGCATATTGTTTCTCAAAAGAACACGGTCATCGAGACTATTTGAACTTCAACAATTTTGACACTACTGGCTCTGATAAATACATACAGGTCAGCAGACTTCTGGCTGAGCTCTATAAAAAGATTAGCCTGAATGAGAAAGACCCTTCTGTATCTCATTATGTTAACGGCAAAAACTACCTGCCATTGTGGGTGTTGGTTAATACTATATCAATGGGAGATATAAGCAAGTTCTATTCGAATATGCTCCCGCGCGAAAGAGACGACGTTGCAAAAAGAGTAAAATGGGGCTTGAGGGATTCCCAGTTGGCGAATGCGTTGTACTTATTATCTTCGTTTAGGAATAGATGCGCTCATGATGAGCTCCTGTATTGCTATCATTCACATGTTCATCTGAGCGGCAATAAGTATTTGCGATATTTTAAGGCAAACTCGGATAATGGTTTCTTCGCAGCGATGATAGCATTTAAGCTGGTAATGCCTGATAAGGACTACCAACGCTATATAAGCCGGGTTGACGAGCTACTTGATAAGCTGTCTACTCAAATTATCACAATCAGCATGAAGAAGATACGAGATTGTATGGATATGCCATCAAATTGGAGGAAAATTAGCAAACTTTAACAAAATACAAGGATTGACAAACCTCAGGAATTAGCGTATAATACATGAACTGGATGTGAAATCCGACACTCTTTTATGGAGAGTACCTTGCAAGCCTACGGGCCCAAGGTCATTTTAGGAGCCGGCATCATCGCCGGCTCTTATTCTATACAATAGCTACTGCTTTGGACAATGCTTGTTTGTCGCTTCCTGCCGTTGCAACGGCACTGCTGGCGTCTCTACGGCGTTTCACCTGATTCCCCTGTCCAGCGCGTCAGGCTGTCTCAGGGCCGCTCAGGCGTCCTCGCAGACGCTCTTCCGCAACGCCCTGCGCCACTCATTGTAATCGTGGATGGCCTCGCGGCTGGTCTTGTCGGTCTGTTCCCAGCGCTCTTTGAGGAGCGCGTAGTATTCTTCCAATGTCATGCTCATTCCTCCTCGATCAGGTCGGCGTATTCCCGGATGACGTTGAGCGCGTCCTCATAGCTGTGACAGGCGGTGATCCGGTCGAATACCGGCTTGAACTCCTCAAGGCTCACGCCGCGCTGGCGGTACTCGTGGAGCAGAGCGTGGATGATCCAGAAGATGTTGCCGCTCTCGCCGGTGGGGCTGTATGTGATGGTGATGCCGTCGATGCGCTGCATATCAGGCTCCTTTCTCCCGGTCTTTTGCCCGGCCGGGAGGGCGGTCAGTCAGGAATCTTCGTCAAGGTCCATCTCCCACTGATCAGGCGGCAGGAGCTCTTCGCCGAACAGGTTGTACCATCGGCCGCACTTAGGGCACTGGCACGCGCCGTGGTACTGGTTTTCCAGCGTGACCGTTTCACCGCAAGAGCATGTGCCCCTGTCCGGGTTTCGCCAGCTCCACCGCCGCTCCACCACTTCGCCGACACGGATAAACTTTTCGGGGTGCTCAGCGCACCAGGCGAGATTGGCGACGGCTTCCGGGCGTAGATTGATCACACTCCCGTTGGCGTTGCAGGGGAATCCAAAGCCGTTTCCATGGCCATCGTCATATACCAGATCGTAACTGGTCTGCGTCACGATCTCCCCGCGAATGATGTCCTTCAGCATGGTTTATTCCTCCTTCAGGAACACGGTGCTGCTGGCCTCGTTGATCAGCCACATGATGCTGCACACGTCCTGTTCTTCGTCGATGTCGGAGTGCTCCATGATGTCCAGCGCTACCGCTTCCAGGTCTTCGGTGGTCATATGCTCACGCCCATCGTGGGTCAGATCACGGAGAAGATAGTCATACTCCGCATTGGTGCCGCGAGTGTACCAATTGTGCTCGATACAGAGGTGACGCAGCTTGAACGGAGCCAGCAGGCGGACTTCGGTGATCTTCATGGTGATATCCTTTCTGCCCTCGTGACCTCCGGGGCGGGGGCTCGATTACTTCCTGAAGATGGCATTCCGTACCGCTTCATCGCGGGTCGCGCCGAAACCAGCTGCGGTGTCAAAGTCGGCGACGGGGATGCACATCCAAGTGTCGTGAGAGTACTGCGTGCAGCTTTCGAGGATGCCCTCTTTGAGCAGGTCTCCGATCTCTCCGACGACGCCCAGCACCTTCGACTTGTCGTCTGTCCAGATCTTTCGGATGGTGCCGGTATAGCCTTTTTTCGTAGTGTACTTCATTGCCTTTTCCTTCCTGGGGCGGTTTCGCCGCCGCCCCTCGGCTGTCGTGTTCAGATGCGTCCAAATCGGTGAAGGTTGATATCCTCGACGTTCAGCGCGTACTCGAATGCTTCGTGCCATTCATCCCAGCTCATGGGCTCCGGTTTCCGGGTGTCGATGATTTCCTGCGTGCCGAAGATCTTCACGCTGTGGTCCTTGCTGCTCAGGATCACGGCCTTCGCCGGGATGCGGTCGTTGGTGCTCGGAACGAGGATTGCCACGAGACTGCACCAGCTGGTGTAGACGAAGTCGATATCCATGTACTTTTCTTCCATGTCGCTGTCGCCCTGCTCGAAGATGTACTTCATCATGTCGCCGTAAGCTTGGAGCATCACAGGGCGCTCAGTCTTCTCTTCCTCGACGATCACGATGTTCTCGCTCCCACCGTACCGCATCGCGGTTCCCCTGACTTTGAAGATGGTCTGCAACATTTTTGATGTCCTCCTTCATTTCCTCGGTGATGTCGATTAACCAATCTGGTAGGTCTTGCCGCGGTACTCGGCGTAGTAGCGGGCGGGTTCGTCATGGTACCGGGCGCCCTTGAAGACCTTGATCTCCTTGCTGTTCACCCTGGCCTTGCCGGTGGTTCGCTTGATGAACTGTTTGGCGATCATCCTGGCGGCTTCCGGGAGTTCCCTGCGCTGCTGGCGGCTATCGCGGTTCCTGTACCGGTCAAGCTGCTTCTTGGCCATCGCCCTGTACTCGCTGAAGTCCTCGATGAAGAAGTCCGCGCGGCTGTCGATCTGGTAGAACCGGCGCTCCTCGATGACCTCCAGTCGGTTGTTCCAGATGGTCGTGCACATCGTGTCGAAGGGGCGGCACCTGCGGAGCTGCTCAGTGTTGCGGCCAACCACCAGCCGGACGTATTCGCAGTGCTGCTCGTCTTCCCAGCCGGTCGTGCTCTCCAGCATCACGCGGATGATCTCGTCGCCCTTGCGGAAGTCAATCTTGGCGATTTCGCCCTGGTGGCCACTCATCGTGGTCGGGTTGATGGTGTAGCCGTTCTGAATGTACTCGGTGACCTTCGCGGTGAAGATGGCTTCGATTTCGATCTGGTTCATTGTCTGTTTCCTCTCTTTCGTGGTCGGTGGTGTTTCGTTGCTGTCTGTATGTATAGTAACACAATATGAGTTACTTTGCAAGAGGAATCTGATAGTTTAACATACTGTTTACATGACTTTTTATACAAATTGTGTTACTATAGAAGACGGCGAGACAGAGACAAAGGAGGGTGCGTGTATGAGTACATCGGACAAGGTGAAGGCTGTGCTGTCCTGCTGTGGCAAGAAGCAGATCGAACTGGCCGATTACCTCGGCATGAAGAAGCAGAACCTGAACACGAAGATGCAGCGGGACAGTTGGCCAGCAGATGATCTGGCGAGAGTGGCTGAGTTTGTCGGCGCGAGGGTGGGCTTCATCCTACCGGACGGCACGACGATCTACCTTGACCCGCCAGCACCGAAGCAGGACAAAGAAGCGACCCCGAGCGATTAAGCCCGGGGTCTTGTTGTCACTTGGGGTTCTTCCTGCGCTGATTCTTCCGCCTGGTCTCCCGTTCCCACCGATATTCAGCCATCGACGTGAGCTCATCATCTACTACCTCCTGCACAATCAGCTCGTGAATCGTGCAGTTGAGGGCTTCGCAGATCATCTCGAAATGGGTGAGACTGATCCGGTCAATCCCTTCGTTGTAGTAATGATTGATTGTCGCAGAGTTGATGCCGGTGATCTCGGCGAGGTCCTTCTGCTTCATGCGCTTCTCGCCCAGAAGCGCAGACAGCCTGATTCGAATTCGTATCATACCGATACTCCTTTCTGAACAATATTACCAAATTCCCGGCAGGAAATCTGGAAAACTAAAGATTATTCAGAAATGAGCAAGGACTTTTCGATTATAGCAATTCGCTTTGAACAATCCAAATTTGCAGACAAAAAAAGGGCACCACGTCAATTTTGACGTAGTACCCTATTCTTACATTTCAAAGTGCCAAGTAATCACAAACCCCTGCCCAATGGCCTCAATCGTGCCATGTGAGCAAGGGTTTGTATAGGGATTATTTGGCGGAAGCGGTGGGATTCGAACCCACGGACCGGTTACTCGCCGGTTTACCCGATTTCGAGTCGGGGCCGTTATGACCTCTTCGATACGCTTCCACAACGAAAGTCATTATAGCATCCATCGCCATGTTTGTCAACCGTCAAAACGTGAAGCTTTCCCGCAAATACGCCGCGTCGACGTCTTGCCTTTTGGCCGCCTTCGGGCTATAATAGTGACATCCGGAACAAAAGCAAAGAAACGGAGGAAACGGACAAATGGCTGATTTTTCCATAGGCATCATACTTGAATCGTTCAGGACGAGCATCGCGGAATCGCTCAAGCTCACCGCCGACATGGGCGCGCAGGGCCTGCAGGTCTACGCGACCTACGGCGAGCTCTCCCCCGAAAAGCTGAACGCGCAGCAGCGCAGGGATTTCCTCAACCAGGTCAAGGACCATGGGCTGACCATTTCGGCGCTGTGCGGCGACCTGGGCTATGGCTTCGGCGACCCCGCCAGGAACCCCAAGCTGATCGAGCAGAGCAAGCGCATACTCGACCTGGGCAAGGATCTCGAGACGGACATCGTGACCACGCACATAGGCATCGTGCCGGAGGACACGGCGCACCCGCGCTACAAGATACTGCAGGACGCCTGCGGCGAGCTGGCGGAATATGCCGACAGCATGAAGGCGCACTTCGCCGTGGAGACCGGCCCCGAGCGCGCCGTCACGCTCAAGAACTTTCTGGACACACTGCACTCCACGGGCGTGGCAGTCAACCTGGACCCCGCGAACTTCGTGATGGTCACCGGCGACGACCCCGTGCAGGCGGTGTATACGCTCAGGGATTACATCGTGCACACGCACGCCAAGGACGGCCGCAAGCTCTATGACATGGATCCGGAGAAGATCTACACGCCCGTGCAGGACGAGCCCGTGACCTCCCCCGCATTCATCGAGCTGCCGCTGGGCGAGGGCGACGTGCCCTTCGACCGTTATCTGGACGCGCTCAGGGACATCGGCTTCCACGGCTTCCTGACCATCGAGCGCGAGGTCGGCGACGATCCGAAGGCGGACATCGCCAAGGCCGTCGAGTTCCTGAAGAAGAGGATCTGACCCGAGCAACAGAAGCGAGGAGGCTGTCTCGTGATGGGACAGCCCCCCTTTTTGTCCAACTGTCAGCTTTGAACAAGGGCATGACAAATCATATGTATACGTCGTCCGGCAGGAATGGCGGCTGATAGCCGCCGCTACGGTCAAATGTTTTGCGGATATGTCTGCGTGAACTGCACAGTACCGCATCAAGTTGACAGCGTTGCCCCTTATGTAAAGTCATCAAGCTTCCACTGCTCGTCCGACCGGTCGATCACCTGCGGCACGTTCATAAGTCCGGAGATCAGATCTTCCTCAGGACACGGTCCTGACAAAACCGGGTCGCTCTTTTCCTTCAGAAAGAATGGTCATCAGTCTGCATGCAGGTCCGGTGGGGTGTGTTCTTCCGCTCTCCCAAGCCTCGACCGTTTTGACGGAGACACCCATAAAAAGCGCAAAGACCGCCTGGGTCATTTTTTACGTTCTTCCTGATCTCGCGGATCTCACTGTTTGTATAAGGAATAACGGGATCTATCTCAAAACGAGTAGCCCGTCCAGGTCCTTCACCTTTTGCAAAGGTGATCGCTTCCTGCAGGCCTTCCTTCAGATCATCAAATAGAGAAGTCATTTTTGTTTCCTCCTTACAGCTTCCGCATCCCGCAATGCTTTCACAAGCTTTCTCAGGGTGTTCTTCTCAGCATCCGTCAGGTTTTCCTGCTCCTTCTTTTCAAACGCTGTAATGAGGTAGATCACCTCGTATTCTTCAAAATCAGTATAACAAACATACTATAAGTGCAAGTCTGAGAATGAGGTGACGAACACTAAAGCAGTACCGAAATCAATGATAATATACACATGATGTGACTGAATAGATAACGCCTTGACCGACCGCCATCCTTGACGAACCTCCTCCTGTCTGCTTGTAGGGACTCACGGCGACGGGTGAGAGGTTGGAAACGGGACCTTCTCCCGCCGCCGTGAACATAAGTTTAGCAGACAGGAGGAGAACCCTCAAGGACACCTACGGTGCCGCGCCTGCGGCGCGGTGGCTATGCTGTGCGTGATCCAACGGGTCACGTCAGCTCGGGGATCAAGGTCGGAAAACAGCGGATAGCTTGAGGTAACGTCGCGGAGACGGCGTCAAACAACGACGCCGCTCCGATCAAGACTCGTGCGTGACGAAACTGTCGAAAAGGTTTGTTCGGGCTTCGTTCATCACCTTTTTTGCCGACTATCACCTTTTTATCAGGGAGGCTGTCTCACGATGGGACAGACTCCCCCTTGTTACGCGCGCATGCAGAGCGCCAGGAACGCGCCCGCCAGCGCAAGGCACACAAGCCCCACCAGAAGCGCGGCCGCGCCGCCCGCGCCCCGGCCGGAGCGCATCATCCTGTAGTCGTAGAACGTCTTGGGGTACAGGTCGCGCTTCTCCTTGCTTCTGACGATACTGACGGCCTTCCCGATCGAAAAGCGCATCGCGTCGAACAGTCCGTCGGACGACGCGAACGCAAGCGCGCCCGCGCCGCCCACGAACACCGCCGCGGCGAAGAAGCCGTCGGACCAGGCCTGCCAGCCTTCCTTCGGCGTAGGCGAAGCAAAGCCGCCGCGCGCCGCGCTCACCGCCGCGGCGATCAGCATGGCGATCGGCGCGGCGATCATTATCCCCCTGCGCCTCACCTTGCAAGCTCCTCTTTGTAGGCGCGCTCCTCTGCGTCGTTGCAGCGTATCCAGTGGCCCGGCGCGACCTCGCGCAGCGTGGGCTGCTGTTTGGAATAATCGTGCGCGGTGGCGGGATCGTAGGTCAAGCGCCTGCGCGTCTTCTCATAGTGCGGGTCCGGATAGGGTATGGCCGAGAGCAGCGCCTTCGTGTAGGGATGCAGCGGGTGCCTGAACAGCTCGTCGCTGGTGGTCATCTCGACGATGTGGCCGTAGTACATCACCGCGATGCGGTCCGAGAAGTACTTGACGACCGACAGGTTGTGCGCGATGAACACGATGGTCAGGCCCATCCTGTGCCTGAGCTCGTTGAGCAGGTTGATGACCTGCGCCTGTATGGACACGTCCAGCGCGGAGATCGGCTCGTCCGCGATGATGAGCTCGGGCTCCAGCGCTATGGCGCGCGCGATGCCTATGCGCTGCCGCTGGCCGCCGGAGAACTCGTGCGGATAGCGGTCCGCGTGCTCGGACACGAGGCCGACCAGGTCCAGCATCTCGTAGACCTTCCGGTCGATCACCTTTTTGTCCGTGATGCCGCGTATGTTCAGGCCCTCGGCGATGATCTCGCGCACGGTCATGCGCGGGTCTATGGAGGCGATGGGATCCTGGAATATCATCTGCATGCGCGTCATCACGTCGTCCTTCATGACGGCCTGCTTCTCCATCTCATAGCGCCTCTTGCACTCCTCCAGCGCCTCGCCCTTCAGAGTCTTCAGATCCTGCTCATGCCTGGCCGCCAGGCGCTCCAGCTCCTGCGCGCGGTACAGCTTCGTGGCGCTCTCCTTTTCCGCGTGCGAGACGACTGCGTCGTCCTGCGCCCTGGCCAGGCGCTCGTTCAGCTGGCGCTGCACCTCGCTTATCTCCTTCTTCGCCTGCGCCTCGATCTGGGCGGCGCGTTCGGGATGGGCCCTGGCCTCCTCCTTCGCCGTGTCGCGCAGCTCCGATATGCGCGCCTGCGCGTCCTTGCGCAGCGCGAAGTTCAGCACGGGCAGGCCGTTCATGTTCGAGGACACGCGCAGCCCCTTGAAGTACACGTCGCCGGAGGTCGGGTCGTACAGGTTGATGATCGTGCGGCCCGTGGTGGTCTTGCCGCAGCCGCTCTCGCCCACCAGCCCGAACACCTCGCCCTTCCTGACGAAGAAGCTCACGTCGTCCACGGCCTTGTTCACGGTGTCGCCGCTTCTGAAGTACTGGCAGAGATGGTCCACGCGAAGCAGCACATCGTCCTCGTCGCGCACGGCCTCCTGCGCGCGGTCGCTGAGCGCGCGGCGGTCGAGCAGCTTCATGATCACGATGCCCGCGATGAGCAGCGCTATGCCGGCGATCCACAGCCTCACGTACCACGAGGCCAGCGCCCAGAACACGGGTATGCCCCTGACCACGCTGCGCAGATCCGCCTCTTCCACGACCGACGCGCCGAAGCCGCCGAGCCAGTTGTCGAAGGACTCCGCCTGCGCGCCGGCGCGCTCGGACGCCATCTCCTCGAGCAGCGTCTCGACGGTGCCGTCGTAGTGCGAATCCTGTATCAGCCGCGTGACGGCGCGCGCATAGTCGAGCGGCGTCGCCGACTGGTCGCGCGCGGCGATATCCGCCCACTTCTCCTTGAGCCAGCCCGCCGCGTCCCCGCCGTCGGCCAGCGCCCCGGCAAGGCCCTCCGTCAGGCTCTCCGCCTGCTCGGCGCGCTCCTGCGCGGCCACGGCCGTGCGCGCCGCGGCGTAGCTCTCCTCGGTCAGGTTCTCCGTGATCCACGCCTTGATGTCCTTGACGTCCTCGCCGGAGGCCGCGGTCTCTTCGACCATCAGCCTGATGGCGCGCAGGAACTCGATCTCCGGGTCGTCCGGCGCAAAGCTCTCCCACGTGGAGACATAGAAGCTTTCGTTGGACGCGGGCTTCAGCTTCGCGAGCTTGCCCTTCTTCGGAACGGCCGTGAAGCTGTCCAGGTACTCTATGATCTCCCTGCGCTCGCGCTCGAGCAGACCGTCCTCGGCGCCCTCGCGCCCGTCCAGGAAGGCCGAAGTGTCGAACGAGGCCTCGAAGGCCGCCCACGCCTCGTCGGTCCGGGTCGCCACGAGCGCGCCGGAAGCTCCTTCCGCCTTCTCCGCAAAGCCCGAGAAGGCGTCCGCCGCGTGCTGTGCGCGTTCATCCGCCGGAAGGCGCTCTTCGCGCACGGCGCGGCCCATGGCGCGGTAGTAGTCGTTGCCGAAGCGCGCCCAGTCCAGCGCGTTCGTATCGACGCCATAGCTTTGGAGCCCTTCGCTGAACTTCTTCCACATGCCGCCCGACGACGCCGACACGTATATGGTCAGCGCCACGGCCAGGCAGATCAGCACGATGCCCGTCGCCTTGAGCACGGAGGCAAGCTGTTTGATCCTCACCTTCACGCCTGCTCACCGCCTTTCAAACGCTCCGCCCGGCGCATGCGTTCGATGCGCTCCGTCACGATCGCCGGCGGCTCCACCTTCGGCGCGTTGGGATGCAACAGCCACGTCGCCGCGGAATGGGTTTCGGTGATCCTGAACATGGGCGGCTGCTCCTCCAAGTCGATCTGCATCGCATAGCGGTTGCGCGCCGCGAACGCGTCGCCCTTCGGCGGCACGATCATATTCGGCGGCGTGCCGGGTATCGCCGCGAGCTTCTCCTTCGTCTCGAGGTCCGGCATGGACGCCAGCAGCGCCCACGTGTACGGGTGCCTCGGGTCGTAGAACACGTCGTCCGCCGTGCCGTATTCGACGATCTTGCCGGCGTACATCACGGCGATGCGGTCGGCCATGTTGGCCACCACGCCCAGGTCGTGCGTGATGAATATGACCGAGAGGTTCCTCTCCCTCTTGAGCCTGTTGATCAGCTCAAGTATCTGCGCCTGTATGGTCACGTCCAGCGCCGTGGTCGGCTCGTCGCAGATCAGTATGTCCGGGTTGGCGGACAGCGCTATGGCGATGACGATCCTCTGGCGCATGCCGCCGGAGAACTCGAACGGATACTGCGTGAAGCGCTTCTGAGGCTGAGGTATGCCGACCTCCTTCATGAGCTCTATCGCGCGGTGGCGCGCCGTGGACTGGCTCAGCTTGTAGGTATAGTCCTTGGCGCAGCCCAACAGGCGGTCGATGATCGCGCGCGCCTCCTCCTCGTCCGTGCGCGTCGAGGCACCGCCGCCCCGTTCGTAGTGTTCCGCAAGCTCCCTGATCGAGCGGACCATGTCGTTCTTTACGCGGTCCAGGTCCGTCAGGTTCATCGGGACCACGGAGGCGATCGCCTTGCCCTTCGCTTCGAGCCTTTTATGCTTTTCCGTGTCGCGCGCGAAGCGCCTCTCCTCGATGGGGTTCCCCTTCACGCCCTCGAAATAGCGGTCTATGCCGTGCCTCAAGCTCGAGGCGAACACATAGGCGCGGTTGTCCTTTTCAAGCGCCAGCGGGTCGATGGACGCGTCCACGGCGCGCGCGGCCTTCTGCGCCGCCGCCGTGCACTCCGCGCGGTCCAGCCTGTCCTTCTCGAAAGCGGGCAATATCGCGCGCAGTTCCCTTGCGGCCTCGCCGCGCTTTTCCGCGGTGCGCGCGCGGGAGCTCTTCACCGCCCCGGCGACCTCCTTGGCGAAGCCGTCCAAGAACGCCTGAGCGCTGCCCTGCTGCGTCTTCTGCCACGCAAGGGCAAAGAAGTCCGGCTTTTCGCCCTCGAGCGCCTTCCGGGCCTTATCGCCGAGCGCGGCAAGCGCCTGCCTGAGCGCTTCCTCCTGCTGCCGGGTGTACTTTTCCATGATGGCCCCGGCCCGGGAGATCTCCGCGCCCGCGTCCATGCGCAGGTGCTCGTTCTTCGCGCCCTCCGCCATGCGGCGCATGCGCTTCGCGATGTCCTTGAGGAGCTTGAAGTCCCTGCCCGCCACGGCCGCATTCGACTCTTCGATCAGGTCCAGCACGCCCTGCGCGCTCTCGCGCGCGGTCTGCCAGTCGTTCTCGGCCGACGCGGCCGCGTTGGCGACCGTGCCGAAGCGGTCCAGCGAAGCCTTGCCCGCGGGCATCTCCTTCTCCAGCTGCTTCATGAGCCGGTCGAAGCGCGCCTTGCCGTCGCGCCTGCGCTCCTTGTTGTTGAGTATCATCGCCTCGGTCAGCTGCTTGCCGATGCGCATGATGGGGTTGAGCGCGGAGAGCGGGTCCTGGAACACCATGGCCAGCCTGTGCCCGCGCAGCGTGTGGAACTCCTCCTCGGGGATCTTCAGCAGGTCGCGGCCGTCGTATATGATCTCGCCGCCCTCGACCATGGCGTTGCCCGCCAGTATGCCCATCACGGCGCGCGCGGTCACGGACTTGCCGGAGCCGCTCTCGCCCGCCACCGCGAGCGTCTCTCCCTCGCCCAGCGTGAACGAGATGTCGCGCACGGCGCGCACCGCGCCGTTGTTCGTGCGGAAGGATATGGTCAGGTTCTTCACTTCGAGCTTTGCCATCAGTCGTCCACCCCCCTCAGCGAAGGATTGAATGCGTCTCGCAGCCCGTTGCCGAACAGGTTGAACGAGATCTCAAGTATCGATATGAACAGGGCCGGGAACAGTATGATGTGCGGATATGTGCTCAAAAGCCCCTGGCCGCTCGAGAGCATGGTGCCGATGGACGTCAGCGACGACGTCTCCAGGTTGATGATGTGCAGATAGCTCAGCATCGACTCGGAGAATATCACGCCCGGTATCGACAGCACCGAGCTCGTGATGATGGTGCCCAGCGCGTTCGGGAATATGTGCTTGAATATGAGCCTTCCGTCCTTCGCGCCCAGCGTCCTGGCCGCCAGCACGTATTCCTGGCCCTTGAAGCGGTAGAACTGCATGCGCACGGTGACCGCCTCGTGCACCCAGCCCGTCAGCACGAACGCGAAGAGCAGGCTGGCCAGCACGCCGACCTTCTCGGCCAGATGCATCTGGAACAGCGTCGCCACCACGATGAACGGAACGCTGCTCAGTATGTCCGATATGCGCTCCATGATGATGTCCACCCAGCCGCCGTAGTAGCCCTCGATCGCGCCGTACACCGCGCCTATGGCGATGTTGATGATCGAGATGGATATCGCCAGTATGAAGCTCAGGCGCCCGCCGGCCGCCAGGCACGAGAATATGTCCTGTCCATAGACGTTCGTGCCGAACACGAAGCAGGGCAGCACGCCGTGGACATAGCGGAAGTACTCCATGTAGTCCACGCGCACGCGGTAGCCAGACTGGTTGCGCTGCGCATAGACGTACCAGCCACCCTGTCCGTCGTCGCCGGGAATGCGCAGGCTCCCGTAGCCCATGGCCTCGGGGTCGTCGCTGGTTATGTAGTTGGGCACGAACGCGCCCGCCTCGTCGCGCACGGCCAGGCCGGAGGACGTGGCCTTCTCGTCCGCCAGCTTGTACCAGAAGTTCGCGCCGCCGTTGCCCATGACGAAGTTGGTCTGCCACGTCCGGGGCATGGGATAGAGCACCTGGCGGCCGGTCCGGTCCTGGTAGTCCATGAGCGCCGCGTACTGGTCCTTATCCACATTCAGGTACACATAGCCCACCTTGGCGTAGGAATCCACGCGCATGTCATAATAGGCGATGCCGTTGGCGTCCTCGAACTTCCTGTTGAGCTTTACGATGGCCTTGCGGCCGGTCTCCACGCCTATGGAGTCCAGATAGTCGTAGCCGCCCTGCGTCTCGCGCTGCGAGGCCGTGCCGTCCCAGAAGCCCGTTCCCTGCATGAAGGGGAGCTTCGGCAGCAACGTCTTGTAGTAGCCGTCGCGGAACGTGACGTCGTAATACGACACGAACGGCACGATGATCGAGAACAGCATCAGCATCACGATCAGCGCAAAAGCCACCACGGCGCTCTTGTCCTTGCGGAAGCGCAGCCAGGCGTCCTTGAAGTAGCCGATCGGCTTCGTCTTGAGCTTCTCGTCGTGTATGCGTTCGTCGGAACGGACGAAGCGGAATCTCTCCGGCGCGATATCGCGCATGTTCTTTTCATCCATCATTTTTTCGACCCCATCCTTATGCGCGGATCAATGAAACCGTAGCTGATATCTATGATGATGCCCGAGGCCAGCCCTATGAACGTATAGAACACCGTCAGCGCCATGAAGAAGTTGTAGTCGCGCACATTGATGGACGATATGTACAGGCTGCCAATGCCGGGGATCATGAATATGTTCTCGATGATCAGCGAGCCGCCCAGTATGCCTATGAACTCGCCTATGATCATGGGGAGTATCACGACCATGGCGTTGCGCAGCGCGTGGCGGGAGACCGCCTGCGCCCTGGTCAGGCCCTTCGTGCGCGCAAGCAGCATGTAGTCGCCGGTCAGCACCTCGGAAAGCTCCGCGCGGGTGTAGCGCGCAAGCCCCGCCACCACGCCGAAGCCCAGCGACAGTATCGCCGGCATCATCGAAACGAACATGCGCCACGAGAACAGGCGCGCATTGTCCAGGCTCTCCAGCGTCAGCGGGAACCAGCCCAGCTTGAAGCACAGCAGGTACTGCACCACGAAGGCGTAGACATACGAGGGCACGGATATGAACACGACCACCATCGTGCTGATCAGGTGGTCCTGCCACTTGTTCTTCTTGAGCGCGGCGAATATGCCCAGCGCCAGCCCTATGGGTATGGATATCAGTATCGAATACAGGTTCACCAGCACCGTATAGGGCAGCTTCTGTATGAGCGTCTGCCACACCGGCAGGCCCGTGTACATCTGCTCGCCCACGCCCCAGTCCCACTGCGTGAATATGGACTTGAGGAACAGGTAGTACTGCACCATGATGGGCCGATTGTAGCCCATCTGTTCGCGCTTTGCCATCACGAGGTTCACGTCGCGGCCCATCTGCTTGATGGCCGGCAGCGGCAAAAGCTTTATCAGCACGAAGCACATGGTCATGATCACGAACAGCGTCAGGAACATGAGCAGTATGCGCTTTATGACATATTTGGTCATGGTATCACCGCGTTTTCAAAAATAATAGGAAAGGCGCGGGATGGGAAGCCCGTCCCGTGCCTTTCTGCAAAAAGTATGGGATCAGTAGGTCAGCTCGTTATTGGCGATGTACGCCGCCCACTCTTCGTCGTCATAGTTGTAGGTCCGGTATTCGAGCCCGCCGTACTCGACCAGCTCGACGTAGTTGTCGGAGCCCAGGTTGATCTTCTGGGAGTGCAGCGCGGCGACGTTGCGATAGTACACGGGCGTGGTGGTGTACCAGTGCAGGAAGCATTCCTCCATGCCGGCGGTGAAGGCGCAGCGGGTCTCATAGCTGTAATCGGTGAAGGCGCCCAGCTTGTCAGTGATGCCCGCGACCTCTTCGAGGTTCGCCCACTTGGACCAATCCTGCAGCGAGGCGGTCATGTCCTCGCCGTCGACGGTGAAGGTCAGCTGGATCTTGGAGGTGTCGTAGCCGTACTCCATCTGGTTGCCGCTGCCGTCGGAGGCGTCGGTGTAGCAGCCCGCCAGCACCGTGAAGGGCTCGAGCGCGGCGCCGCCCCATGTGGAGAATATCGCGTCGGCGTTGCCGGAGTACATGGTCTCGTAGTAGTCCGGGTCGACGGTCATGGTCATGGACACCTTGCCCTCGAAGCCGGAGCCCTTGCACGCCTCCTGCAGCTGTTCGTCGAAGTAGGTGAACATCTGCACATAGATCGTGTCGGACTGGTATACGCGGAAGTCGATCGAGATCGCGCTCTCGCCGTCATAGATGCCCGCCTCGACGGCCTTGTCATACGCCACGGCCATGAGCTCCTGCGCCTTCGCCATGTCGTAGCCGGTCAGCGCGTCGTACGCCTCGTCGAGCGTGGCGTAGTCGCCGCCCTCGCCGTAGGTCAGGCCGTACACGTCGACCATGGCCTTCTTGCCGGCCTCGCTGCCGCGGTAGGACTCGCCGGTGAAGGGATTGTAGACGTAGTTGTTGTTCAGAAGGCCGAAGCCCGCCGTGCCGGCCGCGGTGAACGCGGTGGCGAAGTGCTGACGGTCGATGGCATAGGCGAAGGCCTGGCGGAACTCGTCGATGACCAGAACCTGGCTGCCGGTGCCGTGCTCGAGCAGCTTCGCGTAGTCGGTGTTGAAGGTGACCTTCGTGGTGTAGCTCTGGGGCGTGTAGTAGATGTATTCGCTGGAGGCGTACTTCTCCATGTCCTCGGACTGCAGGCTCACGCCGTCGATCTCGCCGGACAGGAAGCTCAGCAGCTCCGTGGCGTGCTCGGGTATCACCGTGATGGAGATGTTGTCCGTCTGGTACATGCCCAGGTGCTTGCCGTCGTGGTAGCCGTACCAGTTCTCGTTGCGCTCGTAGCTGATCTGCTTGTCGAGCTCGAAGTAGGTCATCTTGTAGGGGCCGAAGCTCACGGTCTTGTCAAGGGAGCGGCAGTAGTCGGTGGTGACGGTCTCGGCCTCTTCCTCGGTCTCGACGGCCTTGCCGTCGGCGTCGAAGAAGCTCTTGCACTCCTCGTACATGGGCTCGTACACAAGCCACGGGCTGGTCAGGTTGTAGGGCAGGTAGAAGGCGGCCTCCTCCATGGGCGCGGCCAGTATCAGGTCGATGGTGTACTCGTCGACCTTTTTGAGGCCCACCTCGTCCCACGTGTCTCGGGCGCGATGTCCGCGGTGCAGAGGTACTCGGTCTGGTAGTCGGCATAGGGCATGCCGTCCGCCAGGTACGTCTCGTACAGGTACTTCGCGGAGACCCACGCCTCGTCCTCGCTCTCGTCCTCGACGGCCAGGTCGCGGTAGAGCGTCTCGTCGTCTATGGGCGCGTACTGGGGCGCCTCGTTGCCGTCGGCGTCGAGCGCGCCGCCCAGGCCCCAGAAGCCCGCCAGGTCAACGTACAGCTTTTCGCCCGCTTCGGTCAGCGCGGCGACGGTGTCCTGTATGGGATCATAGGTGGTCTTGCCGCTGTAGAGGTAGTTCTTCGCGTTGTAAATGGTCAGGCTGCCGGCGTACCAGCTGTCAGCGCGGCGATTGAGCATCTTGGGGTTCAGCTGCTGCTGCATGGAATAGATGTAGTCGTCGGCGGTGATCTTCTCACCGTTCTCCCAGCATGCGTCGGGGTTGAGCGGTATGCGCCACGCCTTGCCGGTCTCGCCCTCCGCGATGCCCAGCTGGCCGACATATTCCTCCGTCACGTCCGTCGGGAAGTCCGCAGCCATCTCGGGTATGATGGCGTAGCCGTCGCGGTTCTCGTTGAGCTCGAAGGCGTACAGTCCCGTGACCATGGGGCTCATGACGTTGTCGTCGTCGTTGGTCTCCCACGCGTGCGGGTTCCAATTCAGGTCGGTCGTCGCGGCCATGGAGTTCAGGGCCGTGTAGACCTTCTCGTCCGTATAGTCCTTGCCCTCGATGCCCGCATAGCGCACGGTATTGACTTCGCCGCCGCCCTGGGCCGCCTCGGTCAGCGCGACCTCGCCCGCGTGGAACGCGCGCTCGCCCGCGTCATAGCTCTCCGCCGGTGTAAAGGCGGATTCCGCCATCGCCATGCCCATGAGCATCACGGCGACGGTCAGCAACAATGCAACGATCCTCTTCACGAAAAATCCCTCCTTAAACTCTTACCAACAGGGCGCGAAGCCCTGGATGATACGGTCCCCGCAGCCGGCGTTCACCTTTCGCCGGCCGGTTTGAGCGTCGCCTCGCATCCCGCGCGGTAGCCGCTTGAGACGATGGCGAAGTTCATCGCCGGAGGCAGGTCGCTCGATAAGTTCTCCTCGTCCGAGACCAGCGCCGAAAGCGCCTGCGCCTGGCGCGCGCAGAAGCGCGTGTACATGGTCTCCGTACCCATGCGCGCCGCGGAGGTGAGCATCACGCGTATGTCCTCCATGGTCGATACCTGCTTGAGCGCCACGATCATCAGAAGCAGCGCGATCTGCTCGCGGTTGTATTTCTTGCCCGCCGGCCTTGGGATCAGCCGCGCCTTGACGTAGTTGTTGATCATGGACGGCGACAGATAGCCGTCCTTCTGCCGGCCGTAGAGCGGTTCGTAGACCTGTGTGATCAGCGTGATGACCTGGTCCATGTACAGCCCGATGTCCGGTATCATCTCCCACGGTATCGGCCTGTAGCGGTTCAGGGCTTCAAGCGCCGTTCTGCAGTCCTGTTCCATCGAAGCGCCTTCCTTCTTTTCGTCGGACAAAACGATAACGGAACAAGTATACCACATTCGCATGAGAAAAGCAAAAAGAAATTTGGCAAATCCTCTTGACAAATGTATTAATTACAGTATAATCTTGTATAGAGAACCAGATTACATGGATTTTAAAACGCAATGTGGAAGGGATGGGGACCATGATGAGCGCCGAGTACAAAAGCGACACACTGCTTATGCAGATCGCCCAGAAATACGCCTCCGCCATACGCGAGTGGAAGGCGGACCGCGTGAACCCGTTCAAGGACGGCCACATGCTGGGCATATACGAGGGGAAGTCCCTGGTACTCAACGAGCTGGACGAGGGGCGCACGCTCAACGAGATCGTGGCGCAGCTGAAGGCGCGCCTGCAGCGCGCCAAGCAGGAATGGGCGCGCGACCGCATGAACCCCTACAAGGACGGCAAGCTCCTTGCGTGGTTCGAGCTGGTCAGCCTGGCCGAAGCCGCCGCGTGACGGAAGGGACGGACAGAAAGGGATCGCTTTTGCGGTCCCATTTTTTCTGTCCTCTTCGCGCAAAGCCGGGTTGATTTTTCCGCCGGATTCATGTATGATTGAGCGTGAAGACATCCCGTGCCGCGCAAAGGCACATATGATCCGGGAGGGACAGGCATTGATCACGAATGACAAGAGCATCGTAGAGCTCAAGCACTTCATACTGCGCGAGATATGCCGCCTTGCGTGGGCGGACACGCTCACGCAGGAGGACACCGAACGCATCGTGGCCGAGGTCAGCCCCGGCCCCAAGCCCCGCTATCGCTGCTGCGTCTATAAGGAGCGCGAGATCGTGCGCGGCCGCATACGCCTGGCCATGGGCCTGAGCCCCGACGTGCTATCGCCTACGGACAACGTCGTGGCCGTGATACCCGCGGCGTGCGACGACTGCCCCATACAGGACTACTTCGTATCGGACATCTGCCGCTTCTGCCTGGGCCGGGCGTGCCTGAACGCCTGCCGCTTCGGCGCGCTCGCGCCCGGCGACACGAAGATGCGCATAGACTCCGCCAAGTGCAAGTCGTGCGGCCTGTGCGCCAGGGCCTGCCCCTTCGGCGCGATCATACACAGGGAACGCCCCTGCAAGCAGGCGTGTCCCGTGGGCGCCATATTCTACGATGAGGCGGGCATATGCAAGATCGACGAGTCGAAATGCATACACTGCGGCCACTGCATACACAACTGCCCCTTCGGCGCGATAGGCTCGAAGATCTACGCCATCGACGTGATACGCGCGATCAAAGACGGCAAGCGCGTGATCGCGATGTGCGCACCGGCGACGGAAGGCCAGTTCGGCCCCGGCGTGGGCATGGCGAGCGTGCGCGCGGCGCTCAAAAAGGCAGGCTTTGCCGACATGGTCGAGGTCGGCCTGGGCGGCGACATGACCGCGGCCAGCGAGGCGAAGGAGTGGATCGAGGCCAGGCGCGAGGGGAAGAAGCTCACCACATCGTGCTGTCCCGCGTTCATATCCATGCTGCGCCATCACTTCCCCGAACTGTATGAAAAGAACAAGTCCGAGACCGTGTCGCCCATGGTCGCCGTGTCGCGCTATCTCAAGTGCCTCGACCCGGACTGCGTCACGGTGTTCATAGGGCCGTGCATCGCAAAGAAGACGGAGACGAAGAGCCGCTACATCAAGGACAGCGCCGATTACGCGCTGACATACGGCGAGATGGTCGCGCTGCTGGATTCGCGCGACGTCGAGATCGCGCCCGTGGAGGAGGACTACCAGGAGGCCTCCGTGTTCGGCAAGAAGTTCGCCGGCAGCGGCGGCGTGGCCGGCGCGGTGCTGGAGGCCATGCGCGAGATGGGCGAAGACACGTCCGACATAAAGCTCATGACGTGCGCGGGCGGCGAGGAATGCAGGAAGGC